>VXPE01000100.1 GCA_009839745.1 Candidatus Poribacteria bacterium | reverse complement strand
CACGCATCAAACTCAAAAGACTATATCCAAAAACTCAACATTGAACGACTACTAGAAGCGTTGAAAACTTTCAAGTCAATGTGTTCTCTGCTTTGATTGCGTATCAACTCTTAGAAAACAAACCTACGTTGAACCTCGCTGAACTTCAGGAGGTCAGCGATTTACCCGTGCTTTTCTAAAGACTAAACTTTTTTCAAACTCACGTTATGTATTATCATCAACCTGAAGCACCAACAAATCCGTTTTTTGATGAGACTTCCGACTCTTACTATTAAAGACTGCACTTTCACGTCGATTTCGTGCATAATTTGAAAAAAAATGAAAATTTATTTTTTTCATCGATTTATGGGGATAATGAGAATGAGGAAGCATTAAATGAAATAGCAGAAAAATAAACCCTATCTTTTCCCAAACGTGATATACTAAAGAAAAATCTCGTTACATGTAAGGTAAACCGCTTATGAGCTTTCCAACACTGTCAGCGTCAAAACGTGTAGAGATGCTCCAACCCCCAACGGGGCAGGTCCGCATGGTCCTTGACACTGACACCTATAACGAAATCGACGACCAGTTTGCAGTCGTCCACGCCCTACTCTCACCCGAACACCTCAACGTTGAAGCAATGTATGCCGTTCCTTTCCACAACAACCGCTCAGAGAGCCCCGAAGACGGCATGGAAAAAAGTTACGCTGAAATCCTACGGCTTTTGGACTTTCTCAATGTCTCTGCCGACGGGTTTGCCTATCGCGGTTCCAGAACGTTCCTTGCCGACCAAGAAACTCCCGTGCCGAGCGATGCCGCAACCGATATGATTGAACGCGCCCTGGCAGCAACTCCCGAAGATCCGCTTTACGTCGTGGCTGTCGGTGCAATAACGAACGTGGCTTCTGCTATCCTCATGGAGCCTGAAATTATCAAACGTATCGTTGTCATCTGGCTTGGGGGGAATCCCTTGTATTGGCCCCACACCCGTGAGTTTAACCTGATGCAGGACCTTCCGAGTGCGCAAGTGGTTTTAGATTGCGGTGTGCCATTCGTTTGGCTACCTGCACGAGGGGTCGTCTCACATCTACACACGACAGTCGCGGAGATGGAACGCTACGTGCAGGGCAGAGGTAGGGTCGGCGATTACCTCGTAGAAATCTTTAAAGACTACTCAAGCGACCACTTCGCTTGGTCAAAAGTGATTTGGGATATATCCGCAACGGCATACCTCATCAACCCGGCGTGGGTGCCGACAGAGATCGTCCACAGTCCTATCTTAACAGAAGCCGCGACGTGGAGTTTCGATAACAGTCGCCACCTCATGCGTGTCGCCTCGAGCGTGGATCGGGACGCGATTTTCCGGGATCTGTTTGAGAAATTACAGGCACACACGGATTAGGGGAGCGGGACATCCCATTCGTCCGCACAAATAACTTCGAGTTGATCGTGGGGTTTGAAGTAATCGGTTGGATGATGATCTTCACCCATGTCACCGAACAATCTCCGACGACGCGGGGTCATCCGCGCGAGAACCTCCGCGGGAAGTCTGTCATAGTCATAAGGGCGGGACCACATCTGTCCATACCGGAAGGTCACACTTTTGCGGATGCGTTCCGTCTGATTCGGACCCACACCGTGCCACAATGCCCAGGGAAAGATGACCGCGTCTCCTGCTTCCGCAAGTACCTGAATCGCGCCTTCGGGGTATGTGCCTTTTTTAAAACCGTTCTCAGGAAAAGAGACCTTGTGGCTTCCCGGCACACACATAAAGTTTCCCTGATTCGGTTCCGTCAGATCCGTTAAGAAAAATTGGATTTTGAACTGTAGCGGCAAACTATCCGGATGCGGATGAATCCGTTGCAACGAAGGACCTGCATCCGTATGAAACGCCATCAGTGCCTCCGCATCAGGGTGTCTGACATAGATTTGCGTTCCCATGATGTGGAGATAGGGTCCCATCATTGAAAGGATAGTCCCGAAAAGGCGCGGGTGATCGGTAAGCCGATCAAGGGCATCTGTCCGTTCAATCGCACGGATAATCGTATAGGCTCCCTTTCCAAACCGATGATTGCCTTGTAGGCTTGGCGTTTCTTGGACATACGTTTCTATCGCTGCATCCACGGCTGTCAAAATTGTATCAATCTCGGTAGGTGCCAGGACGTTTTTGATGAGCAGGAATCCCTCTGTTTGCCACTCTTTTTGTTGGACCTCTGTTAAGTATGGAGATACCATCTGTTTGCTCCTTTCAATGGCGTGCGTTACAAGTCGGTTAGATTTAGAAAGATTATAGACGATTTATGAGTCTATGTCAACCTCGTTTTGCCAAGAGAACTCAACGTTTTCGCTGAATTTGCGTCTAATTTATTAGACATGCTGGCATTTTTGTTGACATCTCCAGACATATATGATTTACTATTTCCAAAAGGAGACACACAATGAAAACCATTCTCGGCCTTTTAATATTCTTCTTTGTGATCATTTTGCCATTGTATTCTGAAACCTCTGAAAATGCTATTGAGACCGATATTGCGGTGATAAAGACAGATATCCAGAACCTAAACGAGAAAATTGACGATAAATTTGGGAGTTTGGAAAAACGCTTCGATAGCCTCGAAAAAAATTTCGACAGACAAAATACCCTCATCATTGCTTGTATCGCCATCCCAATGGCACTTATTACGCTCATGATCGCATGGCGAAGTGTAAAGGACAATTCACTCCAAAAACAAATCGACGAGCTCTCACAAGTAATTGAATCGCAGAAACAACAGTTAACAGAGAGGTCTCCGCAATCTTAACCTTATGAAAGGCACAAGACCGTTTCCCCAGCAGAAAGTATGAACAACTTCACAAAAATCCTTAACACTATCCGTCGTCCCTTTCAACAAGAACGCCGAAAGGGGTGCCGCGACGATGTTGTCGTCAACGGGTTGGGAAGTTATGTCCAATTGTGGGTAAAAAACGGTGAGACCTTCACACTATCAACAACTGAAAAAGAGGTCCTGAAGAATTTAGCAGACCTCTTTGAAAATTACGCCGATGCCTCGTCCACCCAACGCCAACGCATACTTGTGGAGGCAACAAAACGAATTGATGCCGCCCTCGGGCATGGACGACCAAACGCCTCGGATAGCATCGAGACACGTGCCGAACCCTCGCAAACACGCCAGCCGCGAAAGACGCAGCGTGTCAGTCCGAAAAAAAGTGCCCAAACGGAGATGTTGTCTCTTTTTGCGGAAGTAGAAAGTAAACCGGAAAGCGAGCCGCCAAAACAGGAACAGGCATCGGACCGTCCAGCCGCTACGGTACCAACGGAAGATTTACCACTTTTCCAAGACACAGCCCCTCCGTCCCAACGAAATAGCCATCAGCCATCAGTCATCAGCGGTCAGCAAGAAGGGGACATGTCACCAGAAAACCACTTTACTGACAGTCGACAGCCGACAGCTGTCCCCGCCGATGAACCCTCAGAATCTGTCCGAATCTCAGATACCCCCGTTTCAATGGACATCGATGCGCTTGATTTTTTATCCCAACCGCTTCAGTATCTCAAAGGGATTGGGCCCCGTCGCGCCGAGATGCTTCGAGAGGAACTCAATATCCAAACGGTGGGTGAGTTTCTCGCATACTACCCGCGCGATTACATCGACCGTTCCAAGATGGTAGAGATTTACAGGGTCGGAAGAACGGAAGATGACGAACCGGAGACTATACAAGGCAAAGTCGTCAATCACACCTCATCCCCGACGGCGAGAGGGAGACGTATCGGTAAAATTTCAATTTACGACGGCACTGGCGTAGCACTCCTCGTTAACTTCGGGAGACGTATCGGCATTATGAAGGCATTGCTCCCCGTTGACACCGAGGTTGTCGTCAGTGGTAAATTCTCTCGCCGTTACAATGAGATCCAAGCCACCGACTATGAATTTGAACTGTTTGAAGAAGAAAACTTAATCCATACAAATCGCATCGTTCCGAAATACCCGCTCACTGCGAAACTCACGGCGAAGATGCTACGGGCGTGGATGCGGATGGCGTTGGATGAACACGGACAACAGATACCTGAAATCTTTCCACTCGCACTTCGGACTCGACAAAACTTGATTGACAGGCAATCCGCCATTAACGAGATACATTTCCCGACCTCGGACGCACATCGGGAAGCGGCACAGAAACGGCTCGCGTTTGAGGAGTTTTTTCTCCTCAGTATCGGGATGGAGATGAAAAAAGAACGGCGTATCTCGGAGGACGGTATCGCGTTTCGAGTTGGAATGGAGGGCAACCTTGGAACGTCTCGTTCCATATTACGCGATTTCCTTGCTTCGCTGCCTTACCAACTCACACGGGCACAAAAACGGGTTTTCGCTGAGATCCAAAACGATATGCAGCAGCAAACCGTCATGAATCGACTCATTCAAGGCGATGTCGGTTCGGGAAAGACGGTCGTCGCAGCGATGGCGTTGCTCTCTGCTATCGAAAACGGGTATCAGGGGGCACTCATGGTTCCGACTGAAATCCTCGCCGAGCAACACTATTATAATCTCTCGGAGATGCTCGAAAATTTGCACAAAGATACCGGTCAAACTGAGGACGGGCGCATAAACGTTGTGCTTCTTAAAAGTGACCTACCCAAGCCAGCGCGCGAGACGGCGTTAGCAGCAATCGCTGATGGCACCGCAGACCTCATCGTTGGAACGCAGGCACTGATACAGGAAGGCGTCGATTTTCACAAACTTGGACTCGTTATCATTGACGAACAGCACCGGTTCGGTGTAATGCAACGCGCAACGCTCCGTAACAAGGCACAGGCAGCAAATAGAACCCAAAAACAAGGCACCGTTGTCCCGCCAGCCCCGGATGTCCTCGTCATGACGGCGACCCCGATTCCAAGAACGTTGGCGTTGACGCTCTATGGGGATCTGAACGTCTCTGTTATCGATGAAATGCCTCCCGGTAGACAGACAATTAAGACCTATTGGAAAAAAGAGAAGGATCGTGAGAAATTATACAGCACCGTTCGGAACGAGATTCAACGCGGTAGGCAGGCGTATATCGTCTATCCACTCGTTGAGGAGTCCGAAAAATTGGAGGAACTCAAAGCCGCCACAGAGATGGCAGCCCATCTTCAAAGTGAGGTATTCCCCGATCTGCGTCTCGGGCTTTTGCATGGACAAATGAAATCCATTGAGAAGCAGGAAGTGATGACGAACTTCAAGGATCGACATATCGATATTCTCGTCTCAACAACGGTGATTGAGGTGGGTATTGATGTGCCAAACGCGACGTTGATGGTCATTGAGAACGCCGAACGGTTTGGGTTATCACAATTGCATCAATTGCGTGGACGTGTCGGACGGGGTAAACATCAATCGGCGTGTTACCTTGTTGCTTCACCCAGGGGGGACGACTCTTTTCAGCGGATTCGAGCGATGATTCGGACAAACAACGGCTTTCGGATTGCAGAAGCAGACCTGAACATCCGGGGTCCGGGCGAGTTCTTCGGCACCCGCCAATCGGGCATCCCAAATTTCAAGATTGCGAACATCATTCACGATGCGACGCTTTTAGAGGCGGCGAAAAAAGAAGCGGAGTTGCTCATTAAAGCCGATCCAGCACTGAACGCCTCTGAACATCAGTTGTTGAAGCGGATGTTACAGAAACACTGGCGCGGCAACCTGGAGATTGCATCCGTAGGTTAACTATAAGGAGAAACCAATGCCACACGACATAATAAGCATGACGCACGCAGCATTCAGTACCTGGCTCACACCAATTATCAACTGTCCGTTCTTTGAATCCCGTGAACGACTCGTTGTCTTGCTTGCCAAGAATGCCGACAGAGACGCATTGGAAGCCGAGCTCTGTGAGTTTTATGAAGGCTACTGTGGTTTGGCGTTTGAGTTAGAGGAACCTGAGGACCAGTTGCTCTCAATACTACGGATGTGTGATACTTTCGCATCGCTACAGGCGCGCATCGCAGCCGTGAAAACTATGCGAAAAACTTCGCCTGCAGGACGTATCGCGAAACGGATGAGTGATCTGCCGTTAATCACTGATCCCGAACCCGAGATCGAGGTGAGAGAATTGCCGGATGACGCGTTCCGTAGACTGATGGAAACGCTTGCGAATTGGGAACTTTTTGCAACGCGTGAGCGAGTTGTTAAACTGCAGAAGGCGTTACCATCGGTCAAGGGGACGGGACGACTGAAGTCGGCATTCTTTGAATTTTTTGTCTGCTACCTGGAGTTAGAGCAGTTTCTTGAGGATTACCACTATGACCCAGATGAGGGATTAGAATTGCGTCCGGAGGTAGCTGAAAGATTGGAACATAGCGTAGCAGAGCATGAGTCTGGTGAAGTTAAAGCGATTCCGATAGAAGAAGTCGCGAAAAAATTAGGGCTGAAGTGGTAATGTACCGTTTGGAAATTATGCCAAAAGCGGAAGCAGACTTTGCACGTTTAGATACTACGATTGAACAGCGAATTCTTGATAAGCTGAAATCACTCTGCGAAAATTGTGACACACATCGTCACGAGGCTCTCCGAGGTCCATATAGGGGAAAATTCCGCTTACGAGTTGCTGGTACTTACCGAGTGATTTATACCTTCAATAGACAAACAAGAACAGTTGTTGTTCACGAAGTTGGGCATCGGAGCAGCGTTTATTAGCAGAAGTGTGATACCGAAACGCAAATTGGGCAGATCCAGCCATCTTAAACAGATGCAATTATCAACCGATACAACTGGGGGACAGTGACCGAGAAATCCCCAGAGATGTGGTACCCCTCACCCCCGTCTTTCACCGTGCGGATGAGAATGGTTTTCTTCGGACGATGGTAGTAGTGGGCATCGGTAGGTGCCCCTTCGTCTTGGAAATCGGGAAAATCGATGAGATCAAAATTCGCAGTCGTGAAGTGTCGAATCTCTTCACCGTGCTGCGATGCAATATTGCGAGCCATGGAAAGGCTTTTGAGGTAGACTTCAGGTCCCATGACAGCCGAGCCTAAATTCAGAAAAACCCCGTCTTCTAACTGAGAAACACTGTGTGCGAAACGGAGAAAATCTTCACCCGTCGTCCATCCCATCGCCGCGTAGTCAGCGGCAGGATGCTGATCGATGATGTCGTATCCGATACCCTTGTGAACGGTAAAGGGGATACCTAACCGATACGCCGCGGCAAACATACTTACATCGCGATGTGGAAAGGATATGCCCATTTCGCCTTCTTGGATGAGTCTACCCACAGCTTCTCCGAAACCGATCTTATCTCGGTAACCCCGAACGATCGCTGCGTTCAGATAGCGTCCGGTTTCCTCCCAATTCCCGAATTTTCCATCCCAGATATAGTCCTCCACATCTTCGAGCGTTGCACCGATGTGCGCAAGCTCAAAATCGTGGATAGCGCACGCCCCGTTCGTCGCAAGGTGTGTGATGATACCGCGTTCCATCAAGTCGATGATGAAATGGGAGTTCCCACGCCGCATGACGTGCGCACCCATCATCCAAATCACCTGTTTCCCGCGATGGTGTGCCTCAACGATACAATCGGCAACGGCAGAGAGGTGCGGATTTTCGTAGCGCGGGGTCTCCACATCTAACGGGTAGACATCTGCGACGGTCATCTTGTGCTGGCGTTCAGGGAGCGGCAGAATTGTGAGGTGATCTCGGTTCAATTTATCCATATTCACGAATGAGTGCTCATGTTGCTGTGGGTTCGGCGGATGGGTTGTTTGCATAAACCCTTAATAACTGTTCGCGTTCCAATCCGCATCGGAATTAACCAAACACCATCGTGAAACGAAGTGGAACGGTGCCCAGATTTAATAGTTTAAAATACTATTCGGCAAACTTAGCAGAGACAATTTTCGAGATACCGGCCTGTTCCATCGTCACACCGTACATGGCATCCGCGATTTCCATCGTGCGCCGGTTGTGCGTGATAATGACGAACTGCGTGTTCTCAGCGTAGGCACGGATAAGATTGGCGAAGCGGAGGACATTTGCTTCGTCGAGTGCAGCATCAACCTCATCGAGGACACAGAAAGGACTCGGCTTGATTTTGAAGACGGCAAACAGGAGCCCAATCGCCACCAATGAACGTTCTCCACCCGAAAGCTGCGTGATGCTCTGTGGACGTTTCCCCGGTGGACGCGCAATAATATCAATACCCGAATCGAGCACATCGGACGGATCCGTCAATAGCAATTCAGTCTCACCACCGCCGAAGAGTTGTGTGAAGACCTCTTGGAAGTTCGTCTGCACGGCTTCAAACGTCTCAAGGAACACCTCTCTCGATGTCTGGTTAATTTTCTGTATCACCTGATATGTGTCTTGAACCGATTGTTCAAGATCTGCGCGCTGCGAAATAAGAAAATCGTGGCGTTTCTTATATTCCTCGTAAGCCTCAATCGCTTTGAGATTGACTGCGCCCATTCCAGAAATTTCTGCTTTCAACTTTTCAATGCTATCCAACAGATCGATCTCGTCCATCGCTTGTTCGTTATCTGCTATTGGCGGCAGGGCATCGATCGAAACCTGATATTTATCGTGGATACGGGTTGAGACCGATTTTATGCGCATTTCAAGTTGCGTTGTGGCGACTTCGAGTTTATGACGCGCACGGTTCTGTTTCTCAAAGTTTCTACGGGTTGACCGCATCTCCTTTTGGAGGACCTCTACCTCCTGAAGAAGTGCCTCGCGTTCTTCGGTGAGTTCATCCACGCCCGCTTCGGCTTCGGCGCGGTCCCCTTCTAAACGGAGGAACTCGCCTTGCGCTGCGGCTACCTGCTCCACGAGGTCACTTTTTCTCTGTTCATCTGTGTCAATAATTGCCTGTTGCTCAGCGATATCCTTTTCTATTCGCGCCTGTGTTTCCTTGAACGTTTGGATTTCCAATGCTAAACTCTCAAGTTTCTGACGCTGTCCTGCCAAGAAGACTTGCATCTCCTGACAAGTGTTCGCCACCTCAGTATGTTTCCGATTTTCGCTTTCAATCTGCTCGGACATGCGTTCGATCCATCGCTCAGTCCGTGTGCTCTTTTGCGTCAAGGTCGCGATTTCAGTTTCAAGGGCTTGTTGTGCTTCGCGCGATGCCGCTACTGCACTGCCCAATTCGCGATTTTCGACCTCAAGCGCAGCGAGTTGCTGTTCGAACCGGACAACTTGGAGGTTTGCCTGCTCTAAGTCTTTCGTCAATGACGCTTTTTCGACCCGTTTATCCTGCCATTGGACGGTGAGCGTCTGCCGCTTTTTTTGAAGATTTGCTATTGTTGCAGCCAGAGCCTTGCGTTTCTGATCCCTCTGATTCGAGTTTCTGGTCAATTGCTTGATCTCGTCCTCAAGCGTCTCAAGTTCGCGTGAACGGCTCAGGAGACCACTTTTTCTCTGGTCTGTTTGACCGCCGGTGATGGCACCAGAGGTATTGATAACTTCGCCATCTAACGTGACAAGACGCGCACCCGGACGGAACCGACGGGTCAAGGCGATTGCCGAATCCAAATCTTCAATAACGAGCGTATTGCCCAAGAGATGCCGCATCGCAACCTCGTATTTGAGGTCGTAATCGATCAGTTCCTCAGCGATTCCGATAACACCGGGCTGGTCCAGGAGTTCATCATCATTAAACCTACGTCCACGTAGGATATCCAGCGGGAGGAACGTTACCCGCCCTGCGCGATGCTTTTTAAGGAAAGCGATCCCCTTTTGGGCATCCTCAGCGGTTTCAGTAATGACGTTCTGGATAGCACTCCCGAGAGCCACCTCTATTGCGACTTCATATTCAGTATCCGTTGTGAGGAGTTCAGCAACGACACCACACACCCCCTGAAACTGATCGGAATAGTGCGTTTTCGCCCGCATGATTGCCCGAACACCCGTATAGTATCCCTCGTAAGCGGATTGCAATTCCTGTAATGATTTGTGCCGTGAGACGTTGACACCTAAGGTATTTTGTAAGTCTCGGATTTCGGATTCGATCTTACGGAGTGCATCTTGGTTCTCGTTGAAGTCTATCTCTACCTGGTTTTTCTCGGTCTCGATCTGAACGAGTGCTGCCTTCAATTGTGTTTCGGCATACTGGACTTCATCGCGCGTATCGGTGGCAGTGCTGAGTTCAGCCGTTAATGCCGCCTTATTTTCTTTGAGGCGGTTGAGATTCCCTTCGGTATTGGTCAACGTATGCTCGAGTGCTAAACGTTCGCGCTCGCGTTCTCCCAACTCCGCTGCGATCTCCCGCAAAGTGTCTTGTGTTTCTTGGACGGAATCCTTTGCCCGACTGATACGCCCCGCGAGTTCTGTGAGAAGCTGCTGACGCGCTGCCAATCGGCTCTCTTCTATCTTACAGGATGCCTCAAGTTTTTGATATTCTTGGGTGCGTTCCCGCTGCTGTGTCAGTGTGCCTGTTTGCTGTGCTTTTAAGGATTCAAGCGTTTGGAGGGCTCGCTCCCGTTGGCGTTGAATGTTGAGCTGGCGTTCCTTGTGAAGTACGATCTGGCGTTCGATCTGCTCAATTTGGGTTTCAATCTCGCGAAGGGCTATCTGTCCTTCACGTATAGCGTCATCCAACTCAGATCGACGGTTTGTGGAGTTCTCGATACGTTCCTCAGCGGCTTTAAGGGTTTCAGACGCACCCGCAACGGTGGTTAAGACCGCATCCAAATCGGCTTGGGTTTGGCTATAATCTGTCCGGAGTTTATCATATTCCCGGTGCGCGAGTTCCAATTCGAACTGCTTCAACTGTGCCTGCTGTGTATTATAGAGTCGTGCTTGTTCTGCCTGTTCCCTGAGGGACTCAGTTTCGCGCTGTAACTCCTGAATCACATCGTTGATACGGGCAAGGTTTTGCTCGGTCTGTTCAAGTTTACGGAGTGCTGTTTTCTTACGGTGTTTATACTTTGTAATGCCGGCGACTTCATCGAAAAGAAAGCGACGTTCTTCGGGACGGACGTTCAGGATGAGGTCGATCTTACTCTGTTCCATAACGGAGTAAGCATCTACGCCGATACCTGTGTCCATGAAGAGTTCGCTGATGTCTCGGAGACGGCACGGGTTCTGATTTATCAGATAGCGGCTTTCACCATTACGAGTCAGGTGTCGAGACACCTGAACTTCTGGAGATGTGAGGGCAAGTTTGAGAGCATCTTGTGTCGGGGGATTGGGGGACTCTGAACCATTTCCATTTGATTGTTGTGAAGTAAGTTTTCCGCTTGCAAGCGGTGCCGAAAAATTCAGGGCTACCTCTGTTTTTTGTGCGGGTGCGAAATTCGCACCACCGTTGAACAGTAGGTCGCGCATAGAAGCACACCGAAGGGAGCGGGCACTCTGTTCCCCAAGCACCCATCGGATCGCATCGGAAACGTTGCTTTTTCCGCAACCGTTGGGTCCGACAATCGTCGTGATACCGGGTTCAAGTATCAGCTCAACTTCTTCGGCGAAACTCTTAAATCCACGAATTTTAATGCTGTTTAAGTGCAAAGGTTTACCCTCCCACTATAATTTAGGTAATATCTCAAGGGGCAATAGTTATCAAAGCGGACTTTTTTCAATCTGCTTCGCAGTGAGAATTATCCGTTAGAGAGATGTCTGATAATCCGAACACGTCTCGTAATAACTGCTGATAACTAATATTGTGTAAACGCAATCTTAAGAAAAAAGTTTCACGATTTTGCCGATTTGGGGGAACCCCGTTCGTAGTAGGGAAACCATTCATTGCCCGTTCTGTTTATAGCGTGTAGGTTGGGTTAAACGGGAATTATTAAAAATTGCACGGAGCAGATAACTCTCAAATTCATCAAGAAACCTGAAACTATCAAAGGACGAGTGAAACCCAACATATTCTCTACACATTTAAGGTTCTCGCCAGTGTTAAAACATCAACCTCGGCGGGATCGGCTGTCCAGAGCTCACTCACTGCTTCACGAATCGTGGCACCCGTAGTGAAAACGTCGTCAAAGACCAGAAGTCGCTTGTCACGAATAATGTCTGGGTTCCGAATTTTGAAAGCACCCCTAAGATTCTGCTGGCGTGCTTCTCTGTCTAAACTACTTTGCGCCACTGTGTGCCGATACCGAATCAATATATCTGTGAGAACTGGAACGCCTGCAGTTTTCGCAATCCCGTTTGCAAGAAGCGTTGCCTGATTGAAACCGCGTTCCCGCAGCCGTTTCTTATGGATTGGAACGGGCAAGATAAAATCGTATTCCGCAATATTACAGTCCGACGGCATATGTGCGTTTATCAGTTGAATTAAGGGACGCGCGAACACCTTTTTCTTTTCAAATTTAAAGAAATGTATTGCTTGCTGGAGTGTCGTCTGGTAAAAGGCGAGGGTTCTCAATTTTCCGTAGCGTGGTGGGGTAGTCGCACACGCCTCGCACAGTCCATTGATACCCGGTGTGCCACATATATCGCACCAAGGTGCTTCAAGGAATTGGATATCCTGCCAGCAGTTATTACAGATATAGGGTATGGACGTAGCCCCAAGAAATTCCTTACAAACCCGACATTCTGCGGGATAGAGGAAAGTTATTGCGGTTTCGGATATATCCCGCAATAAACCGGGGACGTGCCTGCGGATTGATTTGAGTTCCATGAGACGCTACCTTGGAAGATGTAATATTCTATTCGTCCGAATCGCGAATTATCGCAGATTTCACAGACGTTATATATTTTGTTTCTTTTGTAAAGATGCGATACATTTTACCGATGTTGGTGCCTTAAAATGTTACACTTGGTGTAACATTGCAGGGACATCGGTAAGTGTCTCCCACCTTAGGTGCTGTCTGGGTTCCGAGCCATTTTCAGGGCTGATGTCCTATCGCGAAAAAAAAATAATTCAGCGAAAGTGTAACATTTTCTGTGGGTGTTCCTGGATGTCTATTTATGTTTACATCACATATACTAATCTATAATATATAATAACATATATAATTTAGGAATGCAAGTTTATTTCTCATTCCTGTGTGCATTTCTCTACAGATGCTGTCCCTCAGTTTCCATCAGTTTTCCGAAGGAATACTAATTTGCTTGTGCGTTTTCGAAGGTGCAGAAACAAAGGTTTCACTCACACTACCCTCTGGTGGAATGTTATATGCCAGCCAATATAATTGCTCTTCGTAAGGCAGATGTATACCAAGCTCGTCTAAGAATACACAAACTTTGTTAGGGGCGTGGTTGTCAATTTTCATAATCATATCCGTTCCCCGAATCCGCCACCTGAGAGATTGATCGGAAAATCGGCTGAGTATGTCAAATTTTACGCCGATGCCTATCAGGCGAGGATGCGATCGTCTCAAATGAGATTAGTTGCTGCGGGCTCGATTTTCGGTTGCCTGACCCTAACGAGGGGTATCGCTATTATTGCAGCTCATATAGAGGCGGAGCGGTGAGGCTTCCGAAAATAGCGTAGATTCCGTATCCATAATATCCTCAAGGTGTTGACAAATTCCGGCAAATGGTATAAAATATTAGTGTGGGTTTCGAGTCTCCAGCGCAAAGCCCCTGAAGCAACCCGAGCAGCTCCTCGAATCGCTTCAACTTTATGTATAACTCCACCCACGGCTGGCTGGCGCGAAATGGATCTGGTCTCCACCCGTTAGGACTCACAGCTCTGATGTCACAGTGCTTAAGTCCAGCCCTACCGTTTTTTTAGCTCCGCCCAAGTTGTCGTTAAGCGATTCTGGGGATGCACAGCAAAACCCTCAATTTCATTCGGTAGTTTGGGGACAGCGTTGGGATCTATTGCCATGTAAACCGCATCCAAACGGGTATCGCCTTCCCTAGACCAAAATGTAACGGTATGTTTCCCCG
>VXPE01000099.1 GCA_009839745.1 Candidatus Poribacteria bacterium | reverse complement strand
ACCTGCTTTTCTGCTTTTCTGCATCTTAATTCTTAAAATTGTCCAAACTTTAGTTTCCGTCAATATACGCCTATAATCTACTCCTTCAAAAAGGAGGTAGAATGATGTATGAGTATTCAGTCTATGTCACATCCGTGACCGATGGTGATACCTTTAACACTGCAACCCAACGAATTCGCTTGGCGAATATAAGCACGCCCGAAAACAGCACCCCCGAAGGACAAAAATCCACTACCTATCTGAAGTTCCTCATAGAGCGGAAACGCGTCACAATCAAATCGGTCGCTACCGATGTTTATGGTCGTGTAGTTGCTCACGTCTGGCGATACTCAGATAACTTGTACATCAATCGAAGGATGGTCGATAGCGGACACGCCGATTGGGAGTAGGTTAAGGGCTTATCGCTGTTAGCGGTGGTTTCCGAGACATCGCACACCAGCGCCGCTGCCTTTGGAACTCTGCAAAATCTGCAGAGGTTGGGTATGCAAAATGTGCCGACTGCGAAAAATTTGCATAGTGTTCTGTCAACCTTATATTGATAAGTAAAAGATATTGATAAGTAAAAGTATTTAGAGAGCGGCTGTATACTGTGCTGTCGGCTTATCTTCCTGTGGGAGCTGGCTGTGCTCGCGACTTCTATACCCATCAACTTTGACCTGCCAAAGCAATAGCCACATTTTCCGAAAATCCACGAACGACGTAGGTTTTTCCAATTGGCATGAGAATTGCAACATAGAGGGTGCTGGGTAATACGTCGAAGATTCATTAGAGACTTATATTGTTTTAACAAACATTATTTCAAAAATTGGAACGAAATAATGTGTTGTATATAGGAAGAAAAATATGCTTGATTTTCCCAAACATCTTCATCAACTCCATATCTTTGAGCAAGACGATTGCCTGTACGCAGCAGACCTGGATAAAGCGCGCATCGTCGAAATCTCTCCTGTAATAGCCGATATTCTGAAGTTCGCGGAAACACAGACAGGGAAAGAAATCACGGAGGGGCTGAAAACGCTTTATAGCAATGAAGAAATCAAGGATGCATTTGAGACATTGACCGAGTATACTGAACAAGGTTTGCTTTTTACCCGTGGTGAGAAGCCAGCTGTATTTTTCGCGGGAAAAGACAACCTCCGTCAATTGTTATTGTTAGCACAGCGGGTTAATTCTGGTATGCTTTTAGACATAGAAAATACCAGCGCAGGTACCAACATCGCTCTTGCTTATACTATTCGGGCATTGAAGGAATATGCAGTGGTCTATTTTGCTGGGAAACAAAATAGGAAAGTCAGCAAGAATCTATATGAAGTGGATTTGAGTCTGCGCGACATAAGCCAAGCACCTAGAAAAATTGCCGAACGTTATGACGGTATTCTAACGCTGCATTTGGAAGCGAATCCAGATTCACTTCTTCCGTTATTTCGATGTCCCGAACTTCCACCGATTCTGATGCAGGTGCACGCCCTGCGTGGACATGGTGGGACTAGTGTCCGTTCTGTCCTACGGTCCTATGCCGCCTTGAGAGATTATGATGCTTTCACTGCTCCTTCGGACTCCGTTGGTGAGTTCTATTCCCGTTTCGTTTGGGATAAAAGCGTTTTTCACACGGTACCAAACGGTGTTGACCAGAATCTGTTTCGTCCAATGGACAAACAGCAAGCAAAACAAGAAGTTGCTGAATTAGTGGGAGACACTCGGATCGAAACGATGCCCACGGTCGGATACCTCTCTCGCCTTCAAGCCGAAAAAGGTGCCTCTATCTACCTTCAATTGGCAGAACTCAACCCACATATCCTCTTCTTGCAGGCCGGTTGGAATGAGGGCAGATATGCACACCGAACGATGCCCGAAAATTTGGTCTATGTTGGGTTCCACCCGCGCGAAAAACTACCCCTGATTTACAACGCCTTTGATGTGTATTGCTTCCCTTCCGTGTCCGGCGAGGAAACATTCGGATTAACAGTGCTTGAAGCAATGGCGTGCGGTGTGCCGCCAGTTATCTCTGACTTTGACGGTGTGCCTTCTGTCGTGGGAGATGCTGGAATGATAGTCCCGGCCCTTCATTTTGAGCAGGACATCGCCACTGTTAGTAGTTACGCCTCACCGTTTGACTATTCAGAAAAAGTAAACTTATTGCTGAATAGTGCCAAGCTGCAACAAGATTACGCGCAAAAAGCACTGAGCCGTGCACAAACCTTCACTTGGGAGAAAACTGCACAACGGATACTCGCTCTCTTTGAAGAACTTAACAAAAAAAAGAAGTTGTTTTGCGAAAACAGACTTGATGTCCTTTTCGCCTCCTATTGGAACTGGCACAGGAGACAGATAGAACAGAAGTCAGTTGTATTGAATCTGAATAAGCGATACGAGACTCCGCTAAATCCATTTGGCACTTTCAATCAACCGACGGAGGATGGTTTGGTTATCAGTCTTCTCAAAGAACACACTTGCAGAGAAATAGAAGCGATTCTTTGCGAACTTGTGGAAGATGAAAATGCTGCGAAGGCGATACTTGCAAGATGTCACGGTTTTATTCAAGCCACGGCGTGAGGTTTTATAATGAAAGTACAGACAAAGTACCGAGTTCATCAACATCACAAATTTGAACACGGCGGACGGAAATACGCCGCCGATCTGGAATCCAACATCACCGTTGAAATTAACGAAATAGAGTGGGCTCTCCTTAATCGTGACCTCACAGAAACAATTTATGAAACCGTTGAAGGACTGAAATCGCAATTTGAAATCGATCAGATTTTTGAGGGCATTGAGCGGTTACAACGACTTAGCAGGCGGAGGCACCTGTTGAGTCCTACAGAGGTTACAAGAACATCTCCGCAATCAGAAGAAAGACTCAAGTTACTCGTTCCAATCCAATTTGTACAAGAACAATCTGCGCTGGATGCTGTAACGAATGAGAATCGCTATCATCTATTGGCAGCTCTCTCAAAACATGCCGAATTGGAAACCCTTAATACGACTGGCAGATCATCTGTCGAATTTGGTGAATTCGTCTCAATTCGCAACTTAGAAACCAAAGGCGAGCACAGTTTTCCACTGCCGTGGTATGCTATGGATGGCTACGATGGCATCCTCCTCCTCAGTCAGTTTCTATGGCACGATATTTTATATTATCCGCAAAACGTTCCTGTGTTTCGTTGCCTTGAGAGCGATAGGAAACTGGGGGATACCGCGCTTTCCGAAACTTTGGAGCATTATGCTGCACAGAAATCTACAGATCTGCTTCTCCCCAAAGCCTCGTGGCTCACGGATTGGCTTTCAGATTTCGGGGTAGCCCTTGTCGGAATGCATACGATTGGAGAAGGTATTAATGTTGTTGAATCAATCGGTAGGCCCTTAGCAAAGCAACATACCGCCGTGCTCACAGAAAACCCGCGATTTGCAAGACAGCCTGTGGTGGGAGTTATTTCGGGTTTTAAACCAAACACCGGGGTATCGGTGATATCAAAACTCGCCGCAGCAAACCCATACCTTGCCTTCTTTGTCTATGATTCGATTTTGGCTAAGGAGTACCGAGACCCACCAAGTAATGTGGTGATTTTCAGCGCAGAAGAGGAAGAGACGCGGGCGGTATTACCAATCTTTTTCCAAGCATTAGACCTCGTTTGTTTTCCTGCTGTGACAGGTACTTCACCCTCATTAGTTTTGGAAGCAATGGCTTATGGTACACCTGCAGTTGTCATCTCACAATACGGACTACCCCCTGAAATTAAAGGAGCAGGGGTACTTGTACAGTGTCCAGCTGGGAGAGGAAACGAGTTGGATATTCCGATGCAGCATCTATCTGAAACTATAAACCAATTACTAATAGACACAGAACGACATGAAAAGTATGAGCAGATAGCAAAAGGATTCGCAGCAAGATATACGTGGGAAGGTATCGCTCAGGAAATCGTGAGGCTGTTTAAACAAAGTTCAGCGCCTGCCAATGCACACTGTCAATCATCAGCACCTCTATCTGGTCAACCCCTCTTCTGTCGATACTATGATCCGAGAACCAATACAACTTACTCAAGTGCCTATCGCGAGGAAACGAAACAATTTGAACGCCTTGAAAATGCTTTGGCAGAGGTATTGTCGAAGTCCCATACCCCTACTGAAGTTGAAACGGTTTTCAAGCATTTCCGGCGTCACGAAGGACTTCACACTGGAAATGGGCACAACCTCAAAGGTTGAGTCAATCCCGCCGGGTCTGAGATCCCCGGTAAAAAGAAAGGAGAAAAACCCATGAAAAATCTCAAGTCGCGTATCAGTGACTTTCTCGCTTCTGAGGAAGGTCGCGTCGGTGTGAAAACGCCGTTGGGCCTCGGTGTTGCTGCTGGTGGAATTCTGCTAGCATACGCAGGCACTGCACCAGAAGCTGATGCTTGGTCAGCGTGCTCTAGCGACGGTGACTGTAACGATGGACAGGAATGCGAAGAGCGATGTTTCCCAGTCTATGTTGGAAACGGTAGCTTTGAGTGTGAATATCACCATGTTTGTGTTGCAGCTAACCAATAGCGACCACACAGTCTTTTATCGTTAACGCCTTGTGCTAATTGTTTTTCCCGTATTTGAGAGGAACAGCGTTTTGTTTTTC
>VXPE01000098.1 GCA_009839745.1 Candidatus Poribacteria bacterium | reverse complement strand
GAAGGTCGTGAGAGGTATCTAATGTTTGAGTTTCCATGAACTATAGTATACGAAAGCCGATACCAAATGTCAATACTTTTAGAATGTAAACACTACCTAGAGATCTTAAATCACAGGTGCTAAACTTGCTTGCCGATGGTCCCCTGTCAAGATCCGAATTGGCCAAGCAATTAGGACAGAAAGAAGTCTCCGGGCAGCTTAAAAAGGTTTTCCGGGACCTCCTAACTGATGAGATGATAGAATACACGTTACCACAGAAGCGCAGGAGTCCACGGCAGCAGTACCGGTTGACCGAAAAAGGGGAGATTGCCTTGGCAAGTCTGACGTCAGAAAAACCGGATTATAGTAAAACCCATAATTAATAGGACATTTGACAGCGGGCGAGGGGACCTCGCCCCTACGAGGTGAGGCAGGCATGTCGGAGCGTTAAAATGTCTTTTTAATTCTAAACTTTACTATAAGATGCAGCCCAAGTGCAGCCCAAGTGCAGTATAAGATGCAGCCAGAGTCACACCACAAAAATTTCAGTTTGGTCGGCACACCACAACATCAAAGGATAAGGAGGCTGTAATTCATGATTGAGAGGCGTTCGGTCCAGATATCCAGAAGTTGTTAATTTGTCAAGAGGTGTTAGAAGTCTTCTCTGTGACCCGCAAGAAGATGGCACGGTATACCCGGAATTGAAAACAGCAGATGACGAACACGCCATCCTTCGGTTATCAAAGGAAATTACACAACTTGAAGGAGCACTCATTCTGATTGACGATGTGGAGATGAAAGTCCATCCGCAGTTACATCAACTTTTCATGCTGCATTTACAACAATTGGCACTCCGTAACAACCTCCAGATCATTGTAACCTCTCAGAGTCCGGTTATTCTCGACTCGGTCCCCCTCAATGGCAGGATTTTTTTTGACCGAGACGACGGGTCAGGCGAGGTTGCTGTGCGGCTGCCTACCCTTATGTGATTAAGAACACCTCTGCGGAAAGTCCAAAGGAATTCATAAAAATGAGCACCGTTGGTGACAGAGAAATAGGCACACAAGAACGTGTCCTCACATTCTTCCAGAAGGTATTGGGGTATACCTACAGGTCTGCAACAAAACCCGATTGCTTGACATCCTGCACAACTTCATCGTCTTCGATGCTGGAACCAAAAAGATTTGCCGACATAACCAATTCTTCGGCGTGAAAGCTGCGCAAGCGCGTATCAGAAGCAGAGAGGGCGGTATCATCTGGCACACGCAAGGCAGCGGCAAGAGCCTTACAATGGTTTGGCTCGCAAAATCAATCCTCGAAACCCTCCCTAATGGGCGCGTGCTCATCATCACCGACCGCACCGAACTCGACGAGCAGATTGAAAAGGTTTTTAATGGCGTCAACGAAGACATTCGGCGGACACAGACCGGCGCGCATCTCCTACAGGTCCTCACGAATCCCGCGGAGCGGTTAATCTGTTCACTCGTCCACAAATTCGGCAGATCGGGTGAGAGAGAAGATGAAGATACCGATATTGACGATTATGACGATAGCTCACGAAGATTGGCGGTATTGATTAAATATCTGCTTCTAAACGAATCAAAGGTCTTTCTCTACAGGATAACCGTGTTCTGAGAGGGCAGTAGATATAGATGTCCAGATGGTTCGTGCCTGTTCAAGGGTACGTCTCACGCTGGCACAGGCTAACAGCCTATGCTACAAGGGTCAAAGTCACGCACAATGCGCTCTGTCATAATGGAGATACATTCGTTATTCATTGCCCTCTCCCTTTGTCTGTAAACGTCTATTCTTCTTTTCCTTTTATTTTGTCAAGGAACGGACTGAGTAGGTCTATCGGAATTGGGAAGACGACGGTCGAATTCTTCTCCGCACTCACTTCTACCAACGCCTGAAGGAATCGGAGTTGCACAGCGGTCGGGGTCTTGCTGAGGATTTCAGCGGCATTGGTTAGCACCTCGGCAGACTCGAATTCACCCTCGGCGTGTGTAACCTTCGCACGCCGTTCCCGCTCGGCTTCCGCTTGTTTCGCCATGGCGCGCTGCATCTCAACCGGGAGATCCACGTGCTTAATTTCCATCGCAAGCACCTCGACACCCCACGGTTCACAATGCTTCTTGATGATGTCTTCTAAGTCCTGATTTAGCTTCTCGCGCTCTGAGAGTAGATCGTCCAGTTCGGCACGTCCCAGCACGCTCCGGAGTGTTGTCTGTGCGACCTGCGCAATTGCGAAACCGAAGTCTTCAACTTCGATCACGGCTCTATCGGCTTCGGTTACTCTGAATGTGAGCACGGCGTTAACGCTCACGGAGACGTTGTCTTTCGTAATCACATCTTGTGGGGTGACATCGTTGACGATCACCCGAAGGCTAATCCGCTGCATCCGTTCAATCCAGAAGGGTATCATAAAGACGAGTCCGGGACCACGGGTCGAAACCAGTCGTCCGAGACGGAAAATAACGGCGCGTTCGTATTCTTTGAGGATTCGGATGCTCGTCCCAAGCATAATGACAACGACAATAACAATAGCAAAATAAATTGGATCAACTTGTGGCATTTTTTAATTTTTCCTTGCGGTTCGGTTCTTAATTTTTCCTTGCGGTTCGGTTAGGTGAATTTGATATATAGAGTGCCTCTCCGTAGAGCCGCCCTCCACTACGCTACGGGCTACGTTCCTGGTGCTATGAAAATAAACACCTTTTTAATTTTTCCTTGCGGTTCGTTGAGATGGATTTGAATATCAACGGGTTTCTCCGTTCAGGCTCAGTTTCTGATGCTATCAAGAACCGCAGCCAGTGAGGTCGCGAGCCTTTTGAAAAAAAGCACGTTTGCGCGGCGTGTTGAGCTGCCATTGCACCGGCACGGATTGGTAGCCGTTGCAATAGTCGTTTTCACCCGGATCGAAGTAGCCCCATGAGGCATATTGACTCACAGCGGCAACGAAGTTGTTTAAGGGTTTATCGAAATCGAAATGGTCGTCTTCATTGAAAAGGATCGGCATCGGACGGTAGCCCGGGACCTCGCGGGTCTGTTGGACCATCTCAATGATGCGGTTGGGATCGCTCACGCCGTTTCCGTGGACGAGCAGAAAATCGGAGGAACGGACGACATTCTCAAGCGGCACTCTGCCGCCACCGTAACTCGTTCCGACGAGGAATCTGTTTCCATTACGCGTCGTCGCTTTCACGCGTTCGATCAATTCATGCACCCGCTGAGGTTGCAGAATTTCGTGTGAGTATCTCACGTTACACTCGTTATTAACCTCAACGATAACATTGGTATATCCTTTATCGAAGAGCCAACCCGTCGCGTTGTCAACAGCGTTTTTGACAGCGTTTTCATCAGCGACCCGTTGGTCCTGCCCAAAGTAGAAATAACCGAGGATTACGACCATACCGAGTGCGTCAGCAAAGTCGATGATGCGTTCAAGCCTGGATAGGTAATCTGCATTGAGACTCCCATCGGCTTCTATACCGGAGTTGTGCCAGGGCTGTGCCTTGGAGTACCCTTCGGGACTGCCTCCTTGGAGGTTAATAGTGAACGCCAATATGCCGTGTGCACGCCATGTCGGCATCGCGGATAGGAATTCACGTGTATTGCGTTCTGGATCCCATTCACCTGTATCTGGATATTCCCAGAGATGTATGGTTTCGGGGTTCCGGTCATCAAAGATGCCTTGCACCATACGGGTGTTGAGAAGCAACCCCTCAATTTTATTCCCTTGGTAGGAGCGTCCCGGATAGGTAATTTCCCCATTGATGTAAAACGCATCGTCAACGATGCTCACTGCTGTCTGCATTTTTTCTCCTTCATATTAGATTGAATGCTCATATAATACCAAATCTAAAAAATAAATTCGCATTTAGAGGTTTTGAACCCTATGAGGTTTCCGATGGGTTGGGCGGGCGAGGGAACCTCGCCCCTACGAACCCATTTTCGTTAATGAGAAAAGATCCCTCAGAAATGGTATAAGTACTTTCCGTTTGGGCACCGACTGTGAGATGGGGAACCTCGGAAAAACACCAACTCCGATCCCACAACCTAACAGGTTATGCTACAAAAGATCTCCTTTTATTTATCTTCACCGATTGCGGAATGAGATTACTGTCTCTTCTGGGAGAGCGCTTTAAAGTATTGCTTTAATTGTTCCCGATACTGGAACGGAATGTCTTCAAATTCCTTTGCATACGGTGTGGTTTCTAATTTCCGAACGACTTCAAGGAGTTCAGGATGCAAAGGCGGGACCTCCTGTGCAGGCGTTTCGGGTCTTTCCGCTACCTCGGCTTTGCGCTGTTTACCGACATCCCGTTTCTGCAACGATTTTAGACTGTCAAGCATTCGCGTCAATATTTGTGCCTGTCTATCAAGAACATCCTCATTGAGTTCACCTTGACGGAGCGATTTCTCGACCTCAGTCATCTCCTCAGCGACATTTTCAAGACTGCCGAGCATCTGCGCCATCTGCTCTGCCCGTTCAGCGATCCGTTCCGTTGCTTCTCGGATCATCTGCTGTTGGGCAGCGAGTTGACGCATCATCTGCTCAACTCCTGGGGTGCGTCCCTGCTCGCGGAGCTGCTGATTCAGATTCTGTGCCATCTCGTTCAGCTGCTCTTGACTCTCAGCGAGCTGCTGTAGCTGCTCCATCATGTTTTCAAATCCGCTGGCACCCATCTGTTGGTTCATCTGTCCCATCGCTTCGAGGAGTTCAAAGACCGCCTGATTAAGATCAGCGAGTGCGCCTTTTTGGATCGGGATGGCGAGGTTCGGCTGCCTATCTTCTAAGGCACGCGCGGCACGCGCGAGCGCATCGTTAGAGGCGTTAAGATGGAATATTGCTTCAGGTGGCACTTGTATCTGTCGGCTCCCTAAATTCCACAGTTTACTGGAAAGTTGTGTGATACTCTCTGCCGCACTGAGTTCATCGGCGGCGAGCTGCTGCAATCGCACAATCTCACTTGAAATGTAAGCCTCAGACTGTCCAGTGGTGAGGATGTCGCTTGTTTGCGTGAGTACCTCCTCGTGAAGATGTGAGAGGTAAAGTCCACTTTCAACGGCTTCTTGTAGGGCAGTCAAAGTTTCGTTGGCGTTTGCGCCCTCCATGAACGCCAAGGCATTCTCCAAACCCTGTGCGAGTTCTGTGAGCGTTTGTTCTGCACCGCGTCCCGATTCCAGTGCCGCATTCTTCTGCCCACCTCGGAGATTGTCACTGGTTGCTTTGAGCATCTCGGGCAGTTTATGTTCGTGGGCAAACTGGTTGAGTCGGACGATTTCATCCGCAAGCCGTTCTATCTGCGGTGGCGCGTTCTCTTGATTTTGGGCAAGTTCACCCATTTTCGTGCCGAGTTCCTCTAACTTTTCGCTGAGCTGATTGAATTCATCCGCCACTCGGTCCTCTTTCTGTGCAAGATCCCTTGTAGGTGCAGACCGTTCCAATGATTCCAATGTATCCATCAACTGCTTTTGCTGTTCAGCGAGTGCCTTCGCCTGTTTCACCGCAGCTTCGAGTTCCTGTTCGAGGAGAATCTGTTCATAGAGCGATTTAGCGCGTTCGAGTTGTTGTAAGAACTGCTCTTGACTGAGATTCGCTTCCGCCATGGACCGCTCCTGATCGTCCACCTGCTGTTTTGCCAGTGCCTCTGATAACTTCCGCAGGAGTTCTTTATGTTCTTCAGACAGTGCCTTCTCCATCAATTCTTGCAGCTCTTGATATTTCTCTATCGTCTCAGCGTCAAAGAGTTGGTTCTGTTCCATCTCCTCTGCCGTCTCTTTCATGTTTTCGATGAGTTGCCTCGCCGTCTCCTCAATCTGCTTCTGATTCTCAAGCACCTGTTGCATCAGGTTTTCGTCATTAAGCGTAAGTTCCTGGCTCTTCCTGATTTTATCCAAGAGTGTGTCCACCAGGCCGGTCGCATCTGCCTGCTCGTCAACGAGTTCTTCAAGTCCTCGTTGTTCAGTTTCCTGCTCAGTCGCAACAGCGTCGTATAACTCCGAGAGCGAAGGAAAGCGGAGTGTATAGGTATGAGACGTGCCGATATTCGGTCCTGAGACATTGTCAATATCCAAGGCTTGAACGTAATACGCGAGCGTTTCGCCAGGGAACATACTAATCCGATCGACATCCCATGTGTATGCCACAAAAACCGATCTGTGTGAGAGTGCGTTCTCGACTCCCCAACGTTTTAAAGGCACATTCACCTCTTCGGCATCTTCACTCTCAACGCGATATATCAATTGAAGTTCCTGTATGCCATAGTCGTCTGTAGCCTCCACTTTTAGCTCAACCAACATCGCATCGTCTAAAACGGTGTCCCGTGCCGGTG
The DNA here is from genome assembly GCA_009839745.1 of Candidatus Poribacteria bacterium. Classification (NCBI taxonomy): domain Bacteria; phylum Candidatus Poribacteria; species Candidatus Poribacteria bacterium. The sequence continues at coordinate 8,014 of VXPE01000098.1, read as the reverse complement.
CGACAATATTGACATCAGGGGCGGCATCCTCCAAAACGGTTATCGTTCGACTAACGGGATTCCGATTCGTGAACCCGTCACTGTCGGTAATGTGGATACGATAATTTTCACTCTCTCGAGCAACAAAAGTGCCTTGTATTGTTTGCGATGTGGCGGGTGCTTCCTGTTGCTGTCCATCCTCTACCAATTGTGTAATAGGGTCCTGTAATTTTCCTTCCCTAATCTCCAGTTCCACATTACCTGACGCCTCAAAAGCGATGTGTGCCTTCCGAAGTGGTTTATTACTCTCCCCAGTGAACATAACCTCTGTTCCAAAAAGCACGTGGATATCCCCGACATTCATTGGAAGGGTCTGGGACTGCAGCTGCGTGTAAGCAGGATAATTGAGTCGATACTGGAACTGCGTGACAATCGGTTCATTACTGATTGTTATTTGATACTGTTCCGATGTCACCTCTTCGACCGAAATATAGTATTGAAGCGGACGTGCCACATTCTCAAGCCTCGCGCTGTAGGGCGTTGAAATCTCGGAAACCTGCAAGCCGCGGTTGGCATCCGTGGGTGTCCGGTGCATCAACAACGATTGCCATTCTGCTGTTGACCGCACCTCATATTCATCGCCAACGCGATAGTAAAGCGCAACGGGAGCCCCAAGATGTCCACCTATTTCAGCAGTTACGGTAACATCGGTCCCCCGCTCAATTTGGAGACTACCGGGCTGGATTTTTGTAATCTGAATTGACTTCTTTAGATATTCCTGATCGTCTTGAAGCGTTTTCGGCAAGGTCTGGAACGCCTGTGCGAAGCCTGTAAACGCGGCAGGTAAAAGAAAATGTATCGCGAGGAGTAGGACGATCCCCCCGACGGCAATACCTGCATTTCGCTGAATCTTCCGAAATTCGGGCTGAAATACCTGTTTGTGTTGCACCTGTTCCATATCCCGGCTGGCTTGGACAATCAGATGCTCAACGAATTCTGGGGCATACCCAAGCCTGTTATCCTCCAAGGTGTTCCACAGTTGGACGGCACTGAGAATCCGGTTCTCAGCAGCGAAGGAGGCTTCAGGTTGTCTCGACTCAAGGCGCGAGGCGACAGCCGTGTCTGTCAACTTCTGGCAGAGTGGCAGAACGAACGTCCGAATGACGGTATAGACGGCACCCGCTATGGATAATAGGATAATTGCGATGCGTATCCAGCGCAAGAAGGGGGACTGCCATAACTGGAAACTCAGGGTTAAAATGATAAGTGTTCCCGCCATCACAAGCGCAAGCATACCGATGCACTTCAGGAGTCCTTCAGAGAAAGTGAGCCATCGCCACCGTCGCTGCATCGCACGCAGCCGATCCATAAGGTTTCCGTAATCCTCATTTACCTTTTGTCTGTTCATCTCATGCCATCCTTTAGTGCGTCAGGGCATATACAGCAATATTTACTGCCATTTTCGCAGCGAGTTCGCGGACCCGAGGCGTATCGTCCGGATGCACATCGGCATCCTCAAGCCCATCCCCGATGTCAGCACTGTAGACATAGTAAACGACCATACGTCCATCATGAAAAAGTCCAAACCCTTGTGCGGGTTCAGCGTCATGTTCATGAATCTTAGGGAGTCCTTTCAGTTCATAGAAACAGCGATAAATCAGATGCGTGTTTGGGATAGGCTGTAGTTCCTGCTCTGGAAAGACTCTTCGCATTTCACGACGAAAACTCTTATCAAGTCCGTAATCATCGTTCGCGAACAGAAAACCACCGTTCTTGAGATAATCCCGTAATGCCTCGACTTCACTTCCAGTCAATCGGATATTCCCGTGCCCTACCAGATAGAGTATCGGATATTGATAGAGGGTATGATCGGTCAGCTTAATAATGACCCTGTCCTTCGCGGTTTCTATATTTGTTCGGTTTCGAAGGAGTTGCAGCCAGTTTTTGATCGTTGTCGCGTCGCCATACCAATCGCCCCCGCCGCCATAGTGAACTTGGGCGATAGTTATCGGGACATCGGAAGCCTGTAAACTCACACCTATCACAGCGCAGAGAAGGAAACAACAAATCCAGACATAGTTTACAGTTATCCGTTTACAGTTATCCGTTAAAGAGGTTTTGATGTAACGATTTCGCATTTTTGGGTGCACTTCACATTAAAGTATTTAAGTCAATCCGACCCGTTTACGTAAAAACCATTCCGTCCCCAACAATCCAACAACCGCGATGAGAACTAACGGATGTGCCCAGAGTTCGCGTTCTGCATCAACGAATATTGGATTTTGGACATTCGCAATGTTTTCAGGGACGGACTCCGCGTCAGCCATCCTAAAGTAGGCACCCCCCGTTTGCCCTGCGAGTTGCTTCAGTAAGTCTTCATTGAGCTGCGGATTCTCCAATTCGGCAAGCTGTGGATGGGCATACACATCTATTTGATCCTCACCTAATTTCAGATTGCCACTCCTACCGATTGCGCGAATGCGGTACTTTCCCTTTTGTAGTAGTACAAATTGGGCAGTAAAGTGGCTGTCAGTTGTCGGTTCTGGATCGTCGGTTAAGGAAGGACCGGGTTTGGCAGACTCCCCCCCTAACTGAGAACCGACAACCGATGACCGAGAACTATTAATTTGGAAAGGATCTCCATCAGGCGGCACCACTTCGATCTCGACCGTTGCGCCCACTTGCGGTTGATAGGTTTCAGAATAGAGATACGCTGTAACCTTCACTGTATCCCCTATCGCGTAAGTGGAAGCGTCTGTCGTAAGATATACGTTTTTGTCATCCGTATTTGTTGCCATCCATCGCAGTACCTGTGCCCAAAAACGGGGATAGATTGCGTGATACCGCTTGTCTTTAAAGGTTTTAACACCAAACTGCCAATTATAGAAGCCCTCCGCGGCGATCAGTAGACTTTTGCCTAAACCTGCTCTCTGGAGCACCAGAATCGGCATGCCTTTCCCATTGTCCATCAGCGTCGTTGCCCCACCCCTGAGACGAAATCCACTGAAGAATCGCGGCAACGCTGGCATATTGGATAGAAAGTTATCAGTTGTTAGTTGTCGGTCGTCAGGTCCTGACCCCGCTTGCGCCTGACTGCGGACTGCCATTTGCGTCTCATGAAGTTGCAACATCGGGTGAAATGCCCCAGATTGGGTTAATTGCACCGTAAATTCTGTATCCTCTACACGACACCCCCGCGTTGGGATGTCAATCGGCAAGAGAGGTGCTAATTCTGTATTTCCGAACCCATTCACACCGAGCGTGTTCCGAGAGGGTAGAAAGATAACGGGTTTTCCGCGCGTCTCAACAAAATCGAGGATTGCGCGTTGCTGGGTTTGGGTAAGCTGCTCAGCACCCAAATCCCCTAAAATTAGCACATCGTATTTAGAGAGCTCGGCGAGCGTTTCAGGGAATTTTGGTGTCTCGGATACCGGCGTCGCTTGCGGATAATATCCATCTAAACGATTGGGGACGCTATCTACAGGCAGCCGCTTTGATCTATTAGACGCTAAGATTGCACAAGTCGCCTCAATATCCGGGTCTCGTTCCAATGTGCGTTTCAAAAAAGTATAGTCCCATCTGGGTCTGCCTTCCAGATAAAACACGTTCAACTTTGCCTTCACAACCTTTACCGAAAACGTCTTTTGATTGTTTGCCTCCGTGAGTTCACCGTCAAGGGTCGGAAGTGTAACCGAGTATTGAAAGTTCCCCTCTGACTGCGGTGTTATCTTCAACTCAATCACGTGTTGGGTCCTGGCGTTGATAGCGTTTACTTCCTGATGCGCGTTGAAGGTGAACGTTACAGCATCCACGAGACTGTTACTTTCTACTTCCCGCAAAGACAACTGTGTCGTTTTGCCGGTGTAGCCGGTTTGTCCAACGCTCACACGAATAACACTCTCATGGTCTGTATAAGCGATTGGCGTGTAATTGACCCGTTGAATCTGAATGTCTTTTGGGGGTTCCACGGAACCGACCCCTATTGGATAGATCGGCACCTCCAATGCGGTGATTGTCTCCAAAGGGAACTGCCCAGAATTGTGTGCCCCGTCTGTAATGAGGACGATACCGGCAGTTTGTTGACCTTTCCATGCCGCTGCAGCTTCCCGTATAGCCCCTCCAATATCCGTCAGATTTCCCTCCGCCTCGAATGTGGGCAATAGACCATCATCTTTTTGTGCCAATAGGACACTTTGTTGCAACCGCGTATTGAAAGGGTAGAGATGTACCTCAAACCTATTTTGCAAGGTTTGCAGGAATTGCCCTGGGACATTGAAAAGCAGCTGATTCACCTGACTGAGCCTCGAGATAGGCATCTCGCTCATGGGTGCATCGACGAGTTTCATACTTCGCGAGGTATCCACCAAAATGGAGAGGTGCGTCGGTGGCGTGATGTCCTTCTTTTCAATGATAACGGGGGCTAAGAGACAACCGAGCAGAATCGACGCTGCAGTGATTCGCAGCAGAATGAGTAAGAATCTATACCTCGGGTGTAATGGACGCGCTATCCGCAAATAGACAAATACCGTTATACCGATGACAACACCGATACCAAGCACAACTCCCCACCCCGGCACAAAATAGGTGAATCGCATATCTGGTTAATTCCTTTCACAACCTATTATAATCCAATTAGGGAATCACTGTCAACCCGATTTCTGTTTTCTTTACTAAACTTTGGACAATTTTTTCAAGGATACACATTTCGCCCCGCTGGGGCTTGCCTGGTGGGGGGTATGGCGTTTCTATAAACATTTCGCCCCGCTGGGGCTATCCTTTGGGGCCTCCGAGTTTATTTTTTCGGAGTTGGGTATGTGTGAGAAACCTCGAGAAAAATCAGACATACCTTGAAAACAAGGTATGAACCTGACTGAAATTGTCAAAACTATAGTTTCTTTAGAGCCATTTATGGTAAACTTTAGAATTAATTAGACATTCAGAATCTGTGCGGTTAGAAACCGCACCTACCGGGACTGGGTAAATGTCCGTTTATTTTTCAGGTTTACCATAGTTTTTATTTTCGGATTACGCGAAGTTGGAGAATTTGGCGATTTGCGATAAACTTTTGAAAAAAAAGAAAAAATATTGTAAAATGCTAATGCTACAGTTTATTTTTCAGTAAAAAAAATGCGTCCGTCTCCAATATAATAACTTCAATTACCGCTTTGACGCTTAGTGGGGGCACTTTATGACTTCTATACGGCAAGTTTCTGCTCGCAAGCAGCACAGAAATAAACTCTCTCGACGACAATTTCTACGGTATGGCACGCTCTCGGCTGCATCGGCAGCAGTCAGTCTCGGATTTTTAGGGTGTGGCAATGCATTAATTCAAAAGGTGCCGGGTTTTAGACCTGAGCCGCCCTATGAGTTCACGCCAACCCCAAATCGCTTGCTTGACCTCCCAGAAGGGTTTACCGCACACGCTTTTTCGAGAACAGGTGAAATGATGGACGATGGACTCTGGGTGCCGGGTGGACACGATGGTATGGCAGCTTATCCGGGGCCTAACGGCAAGACGCTCCTCGTCCGAAACCACGAATTGACCGCCACTGCCAAAAACGTCGGTCCCTTTGGATGGAATAACGAGAAACTTGAACGGGCTGCCCTTGATAACTTATATGACGCTGGATCCGGTGAATTACCTTGCCTCGGAGGAACAACGACACTTGTCTATGACACGCGGACACAGACGCTGGAGAAACACTTCCTAAGTCTAATCGGGACGATCCGGAACTGTGCGGGTGGCTTAACGCCTTGGAACACGTGGATAACCTGTGAAGAGACCATGCAGAAGGCAGAGGAGACCTACGAGGTGGACCACGGTTATAATTTTGAGGTACCTGTTTCTCCTGACATAGGATTAGCGGATCCGATCCCATTGAAAGCGATGGGACGTTTTAACCATGAGGCAGTCGCTGTCGATCCGAAAACTGGGATTGTCTATCAAACGGAAGACAGAGGTGATAGTTTAATCTATCGGTTTATCCCAGATAGTTTTAATGGCAGGACGGCTGAACTCGCTGCAGGTGGTAAACTTCAGGCACTGAAAATTCGGGATATGAAAAGCGCAGATACCCGTAACTGGCGCGGTCGATTGCAGAAGGTCTTCCCGTGGACCTACACCCCGATCCCAGTCGGAGAAACATTCGCAGTCGAATGGGTGGATATTGAGAATGTGGAATCGCCGGATGACGACCTTCGTATACAGGGTGCTGAAGGTAAAGATGCGGCGAAGTTCGCACGCGGCGAAGGGATTTGGTACGGCAGCAATCAAGAACACGGAGAATTCTATATTGCCTGTACGAATGGCGGTATTGCATACAAAGGGCAGATCTGGAAATACATGCCGAGTCCGCATGAAGGGACAAGCCGCGAGGCACAGGAACCCGGCACCCTTCAACTTTTCGTTGAGCCGAACGACAGGAATCTCATGGAAAATGCCGATAACCTGACTGTCACACCGTGGGGGGATTTAATTATCTGTGAAGATGGTCCAGAAGAGGAATTTTTGATTGGTATAACGCCTGAGGGACATCTCTATAAGTTTGCTCGAAACGCTGGAAATATGTCAGAGCTCGCGGGTGCGACGTTCTCACCTGATGGCACGACGCTCTTTGTGAACATTCAGAGTCATGGGATTACACTGGCGATCACAGGACCTTGGCATGAAATTCGGCAACGCCCGCTCGTATGAAACAGATCCGTTAGGGCTCGTCAATGTTAAAATTCAGGTTGCGGACTCGTCTTGTTCTGTCCAGTCTGCGTGTCTCTGAAGCGTCCGGATGTCGATATCCAATGAATGTGCCGCCTCATTGAGAGATGCGCATTCTGCGATCCGTTTCTCGGCGACTGCCCGTAGAATTTGATGCTGATTCATACCGCTTATATTCAGAAGTTCCGCGTTCTCCTCTGTCGTTGCGACCTTGGAAGTTTGGAAATTACGCCAGAGTTCTGCAAGATGCTTTGAAAGTTCATGTATAATTGTGTGCTGGACTTCTGCCGGGAGCGTCTTCCAGAGAGAGAGCAGCGTCTGAACAAATTCCGGGTGGATAGATGTGTGTGCTTTTGGGGTCGGTGGGGTGTCCGGTTTTTCGGAAACGGGGACAGTGAAAAAATTATACGGAAAATCTTTGATCTCAAGTTTGTCGGTTGTCGCCAGGGCGATAGCGGTTCTCACAGTGCTTCTGAGTTGTCGGATATTGCCGGGCCAGGCGGCTTGTTCAAGCCGTAGGAGTGCTTCGGGTGCAATTCCGGTAACACCTTTTCCACGTTTAGGCGTGAATGCATGAATAAAAGCATGGACTAAAGGCGAAATATCTTCTGCCCGTTCCCGGAGGGGTGGGACGTGAAGCGTCATGTCCATGAGCCGGTAATAGAGGTCGGCTCTAAACTCTGTTTTCAGAACGGCTTCCCCAATATTTCTGTTTGTTGCGGCGATCACCTGAAAATCAGCCTCCAATTTTTCGTTTCCCCCCATGCGTGTGAAGGTTTGTGTATCCAAAACCCGGAGCATCATTCGCTGTGCCTCTGCGGACATCTCGGTCACCTCATCTAAAAAGAGAATCCCCCCGTTGACCCTTTCAAAGGCCCCTTTGCGTTGGTGGCTCGCCCCGGTAAACGCACCTTCTTCATGTCCAAAGAGTTCACTTTGCAGAAGTTCAGAGGTAAATCTCCCGCAGTTGATAGCGACGAAAGGGGCGCTGCGGCGCGGACTGCTTTTATGGATGTATTGTGCAACCCCTTCCTTTCCGACACCCGTTTCGCCTGTAACGAAAAACGAAAGGTCTGATGCAACGACCTGCTGAACCGTGTGGTAAATGTCTTGCATCGGTTCTGATGGCAATTCGATAAATGTTGGCGGAATGTTCATGATGTGCTTCCTCACCCCTATCGCAAAATCTGACCTAAGTAGATGATAGCACACCTTATTTTTTTTCACAAGAAAAAACGCGTGAGAGATGCCCGAGATTCCCAGTGACGCAATTTTTGCGGGTTGACATACAATTTTTGCGGGTTGACATACAATTTTTGCGGG
>VXPE01000097.1 GCA_009839745.1 Candidatus Poribacteria bacterium | reverse complement strand
GAGGGTCTTGTATATCGTGCAGTATGCACGATGGAAGTGCTTTAGAGGAACGCGGAGTTCCAAGTGTCGCTGTTTGTACGGAAGTCTTTTTCGCTGCAGGTAAGGTACAAGCGCGAGTCCTCGGTCATAGTGAGCTGGAACCACTCACCGTCCCTCATCCGATCCAGAGTCTGACACCCGATCAGATTCGGGAGCGTGCAGAGGGTGCCGTGCAAGAAATTGTTGCGCGGTTGACAAAAAACGGTGAACAAGGTTCTATTCGGTAAGCTTCAACCTTCCCCACACCGTCGTGAGTTTACCACGCGCCTGGATGTCGAGCGTGTTCTCAACCAAATTGTTAATTTCTTTTTTACTGAGAGCAGCGTTGTAGATTCTCGCATCTTCCACGCGAGCGACGACCCAACCGTAGGCGGTACCACCGATAAGGGCACGCGGACCGAAAAGTGCTTCTACGTCGCCGGCTTCCCAAGACCTGATCGGTCCCATTGTATAACCACCGATACGCTCACCGTTTCTATATATCGTAATCTTGGCGTTTCCACCCTCGTCTTGATACGAAATCGCCAATTGGATTAACTTCCCTGTCTCTTTTTCTTCAAACCCAGGAATTGCATCCTGTGTGCGTCTAAAGTGGCTGCTACCCGCCATCCAGCGTTTCGGTTGTCGTTCCGCATAGACAATCGCGTCAAAGGTATCTCCACTGCTTTTATTCACCGCCAGTGTGGCACCTCTTGTGACGTTCAGATCGTCTAAGTAAAGCCATGTTACCAATGTTTTATCGGGACCGATGTCATCGCCTTTATAGCCCGTAGTCATTGCCCACTCATTGCTGCCGATATGCAATTTCCCATCCTTCACATCGGCATCTAAGAGATCAATATCGCCAAAGTGGCCCGTCATATCTTCCAATTCAGCCCCTGCCTCAAAGGTCCAGTGTCCGATCAAAGCTTCCTTTTTTTCGCCTTGTCCCAACGCTGGCGTTACGAGACTGCCGAGCAAAAACAATACAGAAAAACTGAATGTGAAATAACGCCCGAGATCTATCATCGTTGTGTCCTCCGTTGTTGATTCTGGTTGAGAATTACACGATTACAAAAACGAGGGCAGGTATACGTCTCATGCGAACACCTCCGTGAAGACTTCGGTGACATGTTCTACAAATAGAAACTCGACACCAGATTGAATGTCTTCTGGAACTTCAATGAAGTGTTTTTTGTTGCCTTGTGGCATGATCACCTTTTTGATACCTGCCTGCTTCGCGGCAAGAATTTTTTCCTTCACGCCTCCGATAGGTAATACCCTTCCCCTGAGCGTCAGTTCGCCTGTCATAGCGATCTCAGGACTGATTTGTTGCTGTGTGGCAATTGAAGCAAGGGCAGTCGCAATTGTAATACCAGCCGAGGGCCCGTCTTTAGGGATGGCTCCTGCTGGCACATGAATGTGAATGTCGTTTTCTAATACACTCGGATCAAACTTAAGCACATCAGACTGGGATTTGACATAACTGAGGGCAGCCTGTGCGGATTCCTGCATAACCTCGCCAATCTGACCCGTAATACGAACTTGCGTCTGAGCATTTATCTTCTTGGTAGCAGCGACTTCAATGAAGAGGATCTCACCCCCGGCGGGTGTGACAGAAAGCCCTGTCGCGACACCGATATCGGCTTTACGACTCGCTATTTCAGAATCAAACTTCGCTGGTCCCAAATAACCTTGAATGTCCTTCCTCGTGATGGTTGTCAGATCGGTATTCCCCTCCGCAACACGACGTGCGACTTTTCGACAGACGGTCCCGAGTTCGCGCTCTAAATTTCGGACACCCGCCTCGCGAGTATATTCGCTGATTACCTTGTCAATCGCTTTATCCTTAATATCAATCAACGCATCTTTCAATCCGTTCTCTTTCAATTGACGCGGTATCAGATACTGCTTGGCGATAATTTGCTTCTCGTTGGCAGTATAGCCGGGGAGTTCTATGGTCTCCATCCGGTCACGTAGCGGAGGTGGAATGGTATGAAGTTGATTTGCTGTTGTGACAAACATCACTTTTGAAAGATCAAACGGGACATCAAGATAGTTGTCCGTAAATGAATGATTCTGTTCCGGATCAAGGACTTCCAGAAGTGCGGACGCCGGATCCCCTCGAAAATCAGATCCGAGTTTGTCGATCTCGTCAAGCATAAAGACAGGATTGTTCGACTCGGCTTGTCGGAGTCCTTTGACGATGCGCCCTGGCATTGAACCGATGTAAGTGCGTCGATGCCCACGGATTTCAGCTTCGTCGTGCATACCGCCTAACGAGATACGCACAAATTTTCGGTTCATCGAGCGAGCGATAGACCTACCGAGAGAGGTTTTTCCGACGCCCGGCGGTCCAACGAAACAGAAGATAGGTCCCTTCATATCGGTTTTGAGCATGCGAACCGCAAGATATTCCAGAATCCGCTCTTTGACCTTTTCCAAATCGTAGTGATCCGCATCAAGGATTTCTTGTGCCGCGGCGAGATCTAAAGCATCTTCCGTGCTGACACACCAAGGCAGATTTAACAACCAGTCCAAATAGTTTCGGGCGACAGTGGATTCAGGCGAGAAAGACTGCATTTTAGAGAGGCGTTTCAGTTCTTTTTCCGCTGCGTGTTTCGCTTTCTCGGGCATTTCAGTTTCGCTCAACTGCTCCCGCATTTCATCAATTTCAAGTCCGAGGTCATCCGATTCACCAAGTTCCGTCTGAATGGCTTTGAGTTGTTCTCTGAGATAATATTCACGTTGTCCTTTGTTAATGACGGCTTGTGCGTTATTTTGGATTTTGCTTTCTAATTCATGGAGGTCGAGTTCTTTAGCGAGTATGACAGCGAGGGTATTCAAACGTTCCTGGATAGACACCGCCTCCAAGACGCGCTGCTTATCGTGCGGCTTTAAATCCAGCATGGCAGCAATATAGTCGGCAAGACGCCCCGGTTCATCAATCATTGTTTTGGTGAGGCTGCCGTATTCCTCTTGGTAGCGCGATGACATCTGAACGATGCGTTGAAACATTTCATCGTTGCTGCGGACAAGTGCCTCTACCTCCAGATCCATCTCTGGGTTACCAATAGGGTCCTCATTATCACCACTCAGGATATTAACCCGAACCTTGACGAAGGGGTCGGTCTGCAAGATATCCTCAATTTCAACGCGTTCGCGTCCAACTGCAAGAAACAGCACATCTTCATCGTCAGTTTTGTATCGAAGAATGTGTATTAAACTCCCGATTGGACTGAAGTTACTCTTTTTAAGATCCTTGATGTCCTCTTTAGAGAGTTCCTTTTTCGGGCGAAAAATGCAAAGCACCCGCTCATGTTCCATCGCATGTTCAACAGCCGAGGTTGCCATCTTTCCGGTAAGCGCGACGTGGTGTGGCGGAAATGGTGGCACCGGCGGCATATACGGAAAGACGACGAGGTCATCTAACGGAAGGAGGGGGAGTTCCTGTACAAGTTCTTCTTCACTGGAATTTTCGTCTCTGTTTTTTTCTGCTTTCTCTTTGGTTTCCATGTTTTTTTCTCCTTTTTAATATAGATGTGTCGTTACGTATGAATTCGTTGGACCTATTGACCGGACAACCTGCAATATCTGTGCCAATAACAATTGCGTGAAATACCAGGCGTTCCTACTGAATTTCTGCCAAACTGGCACGGTCTTAAAAGGATTATGATTTCATCGGTCAATTTGACCGCTTGATACGGAACGACGACGGCGCACCGTCGGAGAACATCAGGGCCAGAATTGATATAGCGTCGTGTTGGCAAGAATGCTACCGATGCTCCACAAACTTCCGCTTATGTAGTCTCCGAGGGCAAGTCCGAGGAAGAGCGGCACCATACGTCTGTAAGCTTTCAGCCCTCCTTGATGCAATACAATCGCCTTTGCTATCCATGCGACGAAGAGACAACTCCAGAGGTTGTACATGCCCCAACTGTTTGCCATAGCATAGCCGAGTGGATGCAGGGGCCACCAGAGAAAACGGGTTCGCAATAACATGAGTCCAAGCGCGACTCCTGCGCCACCCCCCATAAAGGCAAGCGCGGGGACATCCGTGCCTTGTGGATAATTCAACCAGTTTTCAAGTTGTCGATAAACGCCTCTGCCGAACCCTAATGCCCAGGGACCGTAATAACCCGTTTCTGCACCGTGTCTGTAGTAACTATCTAAGAGTAGCCAGAATATAACAATCGCGCCAACGAGGGTTGCAATGACAATCGCCACGGCGGTATGCTGTGGGCGGATCTGTCGTCGCTCTGAAATTTTCAACGCCTCTAATTCTTGCGGCATCGGGTGCGCTCGATAGGCTCGGTTGAAGAACATGTACAATGAAAAAACCGTTTTTGTACCCGTTGTCAGACGCTGGGTACCGAAAGCTGTCACGATTAACCCGTGTGGATCGACTCTGTGCAAATCGTGAACTAAGAATCCTAATTCCGCCCGAAGTCTGGCAATCATTGTCGCGAGCAGAAAGTAAAGTCCAAAAAAGATGGGAATTACCCAAAGCGACATGCCTGCCTTATAGGAGAACACGGACAAAAATAGCATCCCGCACACGATACCGAGGAAAGCGATGTGATAAGGCATCGGCTCACGCTGCATCTCTATCCGGGACGTGCCTCGGAATCCATCTACCACCCCAGTACAAATCCGTTTGATATGTGTTCTGCCGACCCATCCAGCGGTCGCCAGAAGCACCATATATGCCCCGAAACTCTGGGCATCCGCGTAAGGAAACCCCGGTAAATTCCGGACTCCAAGAATACTACCTGCCATTAACTCAAATTTATACACCCAATAGAACGCCCAGCACGAAAAAAGCAAGTCCAGTGGAATAAGGAAACTAATCCCAATTGCAAAAGGATAAAACGAGAGACGCACACCCCCCATCGCATTCCAAGGACGACCGGTGAAGTACTGATGGATATTTTGACGTTTTACTGGTAGATATGGAACCGCTGGATAAATCGAATTAAGTAGGTTTAGGATGCTAATAGCTGCAGCAATACTGAAACCTAACCACATTAGCTTATTTTTGAAAAAACTTGTGTTCGGTTCCGTCATCGCGAGCGGAAGTTGAATAATTGGATACGTCAGCCGTTCCCGCTCAGTCCATTGGATACGAAGCAGTGTGTTGATGCACAGCATAACAAACATCAACACGAGAATAAAAACCGTCCACCACACCACAGGAACCGCCCAAGCGGTAAGATGGGTCTTTCGATAGAGACTGGATTGCCCCTCATAATACCCCGATAAGACGCTCGGGTCCTGAACGGTTAACCAGGTCGGAAGTTCTTTCCAAAAAAGCTGCTGCCATTCATTTTCAGACGTTGCGAACCGAAATGGATGCCCAAGGATAGTGACAAGGATCTCCATCATATCGTGCGAACACAGCGAAGAAACAATGCACAACATGACATAAACTGTGAGCAATTCCGCCGGTGTTAGCCGCAGTTTTGGGGATAATTTTCCCAAGACTGCACCGAACACCATGAGCCAAAAGATTATGAAAATGACATTAGACAGCGGATGAATTAATGTCGGATGTGTATAACGGACAACCTCCAACTCGATAATCCAAAAAACGTTAAGAGGAATCAGGAGAAGTGCGATGAGAAATGCTTTAGGCGTTAACCCACGTTCGCCTCTGAACAAGTTTCGCGCGACATCCTCCGTGTTGCCTGTCATATTTTCTAATGTTCCTTGCGGTTATACGACGTGAGTTTGGACTTCGACCTGTTTCTCTCTGGAGCCACCCGCCACTTCGTTACGGACTTATCCTTTTTTCTAACGTTCATGGTTAGAAAATCGAATCCACCCGCGTTCGCCTTCTATGAACACCTCCGTTTTCAGTTCTGCGCAACGTCGCTGATAATTCTGTAAGGTGTCTATCGCTGCCTTTCCAGTTAGAACGCTCGGAAACTGATTGGCTACTTGTAGGGGGTTTTTGCTTGGGTGTTTCTTCAAGGTCACCTCGTCCCTGCTTTCCTTGGGTTTTCCGGGACGGACTGCGGTTTTTGGCGGATCTGTCAAAATCGGGATTAACTCAATTGACTTCAGTGTTTTCGCGTCAAACGTTGCCTTGGGGATAACGATGTGTGAGTGCTGTTTATCGTAAGCGTCATAGATAAAATCTGACAGGCTGTAAACAATCGGTTTGTCCTGATACAACTCAATACCACCAAACGTATGGAGTTGCTGGCATACCACCATGTCCGCGCCTGCGTTGATGAGGGCGTGGGCAAAAATTCGCTGTCTGCCGATTGCCGCATCTGTAGAGCCGCTTCTGCTTCCCCAATGTAACCAGACAACCACGAGTGCCGCTTTTGTCCGTATCCGTTCGACAGCATTTGTCATTTCGCTGTAAACGGCATAGGCAAGTGGGTCCTCGGTGTAACGCGCGAATTCATTCACTCGGTAATAGGCTAACAACGCAACCTGTGCGGTTTCGGTTTGCCCTCGCTTGACGGATACCCATGCCGGTCGTTTCGCGGTTTCTACACTCGTCCCAGCACCAATCGGTTTGACATCATACCACTCCAGTTCTGTGATCGTATCCGCCAACGCCTCGAAACCGAAATCCATTATATGTGGAGTGGCTAAGGAGACAGCATCAAATCCTGCATTCGCAATGGCTCTGCCGAGTCCCGGTGCTGCCCGAAAGGGGTGTTCAATCCCGTATCGCGGCTCACCTCTTTCCGAGATGCTCGCGTTCAGGGAAGCAGTCGCGACATCCGCAGATTGAATCAAATCAGCGGTTCCCTGAAAAAACACACCCGCACCCTTGCTTTCAGTCAATGCGGTCATCCGACTACTGATCGTAATATCACCAACGACAAGAACTGAAATCTCGTCTGAGGGAACTGATTCATCCGCTGCGATTTGACTGCTCATTCCAGCGGAAAGCATCAGAAGAATGATTATAACAGTATGCTTAACTTTCGTCATTTTCCGAGTTTCCATCTAAGCCTTCGTCGAAGTCCAGATTTATTCCGAATTCATTCAGCAAGTCATCATCTTTCAATTTCATCCCAAGCATAATGAGAGTTTCGGCTAAGGTTAACCGATCGACTTTGGTAGTTTCAAGGGTTTCGGTTTCAGAAACTAACTCTGTGCGTAAAGACTCCTGATTTCGGCGCGCCTGCTCTCGCAAGAGTTTCATCTCATTGCTGAGTCGATCAATCTGTTTCTGAAACTCACTGGCGAAATCGTTAATTAAGGTTGACAATTTCTGAAGGTCAGCCTCGCTGCGGGCAGTAATCCCGTCAAGCCTTGCATCAAGCTTCGCATCAATGAGTCCCTCAATTTTTTCTAACGTTAACCCTAAATCTTCGCCGCCAAGTTGGTCGGACAGGCTGCGAATATCGGTTTTGACCGCTGCGATTTCCTCGGAAACGTGTCGATCTATACCAGTGAGTTTGTCATCAACCTGCTGCTGTATGTTTTCTAATTCTTGGTTGAGTGTGCGCAAACGCCTGTTGTAACTCCTGATATACCTCCCGACTATGCTCTCACGGAGGTGCGCCTCCAGCTGATCGCGCGCTGGATCTTCCTCAGGCTCCACACTGTCATGCTCCAAGTCTTGGACATCTATCGGGTTTTGCATGTATATCGTTCCTCCGTTTCTATGGATAGCAGCTTTATAGTTATCAGTTACAGAAGTATCTGATTTAACCAAACTGTCTCTGAACTGACCACTGACGCTACGGATAATTATAGACGTTGTCGGATCGGATCGGTGTCTCGACATCTTCAAACCCAACATCTGATTGGGTGGATGCCTCACGATTTGCATTAAATTCGCGTAAGATACAACTGACTATCTCTTCCGTATAGGCTTGAGCATCAACACGTTGTTGATTTGCTTCCCATGCCATCCGTGCTGCTGCTTCAAAATACTCTGCGTGTTTGTAAGCATCAAGGAGATCTTTGCCTCGCGAAAACGTTCCGTGTCCCACCCAATAAAGGATATGCCGTTCGGCGTTCCCGCCGTTCTGGAAAAGTCGTAGGCTTTCATAAGATAACTCTGGGATGCCAGGTGCCTTCTCTTCCACAAACCCGATACCGCTGGATTCATCGTATATTATAGGCGTTTCCGGTTCGTATCCTCTGAGGAAGTTATAAAACCTGTCAGGGGCACCATGTTCTGTCCGCGAAATAAGATTCAAAAACTTCGGTTGCAAGTGCACAAGTGCGTTAAACCCCTGCCTTTCTAACTGCTCGAAAATAAGAAGATAATGGAACATTTCACTCGTGGGGGCTGGAGGCGCGATACCCTCTGGATTCAAGGCTAAGGTCGCCTGGTCCGGTGTACCGAAGCGCATGCGATAGTGTACACCATCGGGTTCAACTTCAATAAGCGTTAAATTGAGGGCAGGATGTTCAATACCAATCATGTCCAAACGAGAACCCGACTTTGTGAGCAGGACGTGTCGGCCAGCCAAACCTTTAACAACAATCTGTGGTGGTAATTGGTAGCGCGGTGATGCATTGTAAGGGATGAGGCATACATCCTCGATCGTTTCAGTTAAAACTGCCCCCATGTTGCCAGCAGTCGCCCACAAATATTGGTGGGTGTGCGCATGCGCCCCGACCCAGCCCATCTGTCCTATCAGCGTTCCACATTCGCCGTCCGGTGAAATCGGACGCAGGTCGGGGTGATACCCCCGCTCTCGCCAGCGTGCGTAGCGATAACTTTGCGGCGGTGGTGCTGTTAAAGCATTCGTCAGATACGGATTGGTTAATGTTGAATCCATTTTTTAAATTTACCTTGCGGTTCGGTCAGATAGGTTTAATGACTGAGGTGCCTCTCCGTATTGTTGCAGGCTACGGGTTTCGTTTCATGTTTTCGCCAAAACGACTTACTTATCCTTTAACTATACCATGTCTAAAACGAAATAGCAAATTTTTAGTGGACGAATTGGTCCGCGTTACGTTTGTTTTTTGACACCTTGGTTTTTCTGTGGTATAATACTAAAATTAAAATTGAAAGGAGTCGAGGGAGGCGGGCGGCGAAGTGTCTTTTCTTAATAAAAAAACGTAGCCTACAACAATACGCAGAAACACCCTATCAAAAACACGCAGGGTTTTTGCTTCGGTGTTTTCACTAAGTATACGAAAAGGAACGTCTTTGACACAACCACCCTCACCCAACCGCAAGGTAAAATTAAAAAATGCGAACGGAAACAGATAGTATGGGGACACTTCACGTCCCAGACGACCGATATTGGGGGGCACAGACACAACGTGCGCTCCAAAATTTTAAGATTGGTGAAGAACGCTTGCCGCGTGCTGCGATATGGGCACTCGGTACCATCAAGCAAGCAGTAGCACAGGTCAACGCAGACCTCGGTCTGCTCGAAAACCGGCTTGCCGAAGCCATCAGCGACGCAGCACAAGAAGTTATTGATGGAACATTAGACGATCACTTCCCGCTCCGTATTTGGCAGACAGGTAGTGGAACCCAGACGAATATGAATGTCAATGAAGTCATCTCGAATCGGGCAATTGAGATGCTTGGGGGCGAGTTGGGAAGTAAAGACCCGATCCATCCGAACGACCATGTCAATAAGTCCCAATCCACAAACGATGTCTTCCCGACTGCCATCCATTTGTCAATGGCCCGGCAGATTCAAGAGCATCTTTTGCCGCGTCTGACACGGCTGCGATCGGCATTTGCAGAAAAGGCATCCGCTTATGCAGAGATTGTTAAGATCGGACGCACACATCTGATGGATGCGACACCCCTTACACTCGGACAGGAATTTAGTGCTTACACACAACAACTCGCCGCTGCAGAACAACGCATCAATGCCGTGCTGCCGCATCTCTCTGAACTTCCAATTGGTGGAACAGCCGTTGGGACAGGGTTGAATACACATCCCGACTATACAGCACGGGTCGTGGCAAAATTATCAGAAACAACAGGCTATGCACTCAAACGCGCACCAAACGCGTTTGAGGCACTCGCGTGCCGAGATGCCGTTGTGAGCGCAAGCGGTGCCTTGAAAACACTGGCGGTGGCTCTATTTAAGATCGCCAACGACATCCGATGGCTCGCTTCGGGACCTCGGTGTGGACTCGGTGAATTGCAGGTACCTGAGATGGAACCCGGAAGTTCGATTATGCCGGGAAAGGTAAATCCGACACAGTGTGAAGCCGTCACGATGGTGTGTGCACAGGTGATGGGGAATGATACGACTTTGGCATTCGCCGGTGCAAATGGGGCATTGCAACTGAATGTATTTATGCCTGTGATGGCATATAACGCTTTACAATCTATACAACTGCTTGGTGATGCGTGTGAGTCATTCCGCGAGAATTGTGTCGAAGGCATCGTGCCGAATACTGAAACGATAGGGCGACACCTCTCAGAATCACTGATGCTTGTAACAGCGTTGACCCCGCATATTGGATATGATCAAGCGGCAAAGGTTGCGCAGTATGCACATGAACACGGAAGCACGCTGCGTGAGGCGGCTATTGCCCTTGAGGTACTGACAGGTGAGGCGTTTGATGAACTTGTTTTGCCGGGAGAAATGACGCGGCCGAATTTAGGTTAATCATAGCAAATTGTAAAAAAAACGACTTGTGCTAAATAACTGTTTGTAAAACACAACTTCACAGAAGTGCCATTT
>VXPE01000096.1 GCA_009839745.1 Candidatus Poribacteria bacterium | reverse complement strand
CGGACTGCTCATCGGTGGTGTAGGAATGTTTGCAACCGCGTTTCTTAAACTTGGGAAATCCCGTACGCTTTGCCACCCAGTTATCAATCGCTTTACCGAGGCTATGGACGGCATACATCGCAGCACGCTGATCTTGGGCTTGCGTCCAATCAAACGCTTTCTTCTTCTGATTAAAGCGTTTGTTAAGGTCATACATGGACAAGAAGTTATCCGCTGAGAGTTCCGCCTTAAAATCAGACAAAGCTGAGTTATATGCAAACTTCGCATAACCGCATTGCTGGTAAAACCATGCAATCTGAACCTTGTCCGGGCGTAATGCAATTTTGTGTGTCTTTATCATGGTATATCAAGCACCAAGTTTTTAACCCCGTTGAAGTGGGTAGGCAGACACACAATCAAGTGATTGTGCTTCAACTGTCTGCCAACTTGATACTCTAATTATACCACATTTTATCCACGTTTGTCAAGTCTTTTTTTGCTGGAAAAAGCACGAATAACGTGGGTTGGACCCCGGGGAATGCCATAAGGCATTCATACCGTTGATTCGTCTAAAGCATTGGGATTGTTAAGTGTTATCCTTCATACGCAGTCGATTGCGCTGCGTATTCGCCAAGATATCCGACTGCATTGACGATCATCAGTACCACAAGCAATACCGTTGTGAAGGCAAATCGGAGGCTATTTAAGTGGTCATAGAGCTCACGTTTTGTGATATGCCAAATCATTCTTCTAATTTTCCTTGCGGTGCGGTCAGATGTGCCTGCCCACAGGACATTCCTTTTCGTAATCCGCCCTGGTCCGTTGGTTGGGGCTACAAATTTTGGTTAAGTTTTCCAAAGACTTTCTCAACCGGCTACCAACCACCGTTTTTACACCTCCTGCCGCACGAAAATTAAAAATGTCATCATAAACAGCACAACGTTGATGAGTAGCAGACAGGCAATATCGCTGCTGGCGTGTTGTATGCTATTCCATATATCTTTCCGCCGATAAGAAAACTGAGGTAAATCGCTCCAATCGACTTCTCCTTGGTCAACAGCGAACCATTTCCGGGAAGAAAAAGCCTTCTTATCATAGAAATAATCGATAATCGTTTGCCGATACCGCTGGACTGTCGTGATAAAATCCTCAATACCGTGGAAATCCGTTCCTGCCCACGCCTCGGTTGCGAAATCATACATCGCCGCCGGTGAGAAACGCATCAAGTTTTTTGCCACATTTGCTTTGCGAACGTAGATATGATTTAAAGCCTTCTGTCGAATCTGCCATGTCCTTTCTGCTGCGCGAATGCGACGCGGCTCTGAGAATTGAAAATAAGCTTTGACATGAGGCATCAGGGGTTCTGCATCCGGCTTAATCCGAATATTGCGCATTTCTGCCTTAGAATACCTGAGTGTCGTCGGATCTGAAATATGCGGAGCCCCCGAACTTCCTGAATAAAGTATATTGGTGTTCAAGTCTTCCCCTTCAATTTCATCGTTCCTTAAGAAATCCATCCGCTCTCTTTCAAAACTCTCCCAAATCTGCTCAATTTCATGATAAGAGGACTCCAATTGAGAAGCGGAGCGTGCCTGCTTCCCGTTCTCCAGCGATTGCATCGTGGGCGAAAAGCAGTGCCAGCAGACTGAGAATTACCTGAAAAATCAGAACTAAATCGACACTGGAAAACAGGTTGAGGAAAGGATTATCCGCGCTGTGTGATCGGGTATCCCAAAGGGTTGGGACAAAGGTATGCCGAATAGCGATAGAGTTGCCGAGCCGTCGATCTAAACCCGCATTGAAAATGCTCAGTGGATTGGGGGGTCGGTCTACAAGGAGTGCTCCTTCCACCTCCG
Source organism: Candidatus Poribacteria bacterium (assembly GCA_009839745.1). Lineage (NCBI taxonomy): Bacteria > Candidatus Poribacteria > Candidatus Poribacteria bacterium. The sequence goes on along the minus strand of VXPE01000096.1, from coordinate 11,919 downwards.
AATAGGTCCTTGCTCTGGTTAAAAATCGCTGATCGTGTTCCGTCACCGCGGTATCATAACTTGTCAGACGGCGTTCGTAATCGGCAATCAGGACAACGGTATTCGCAACCACCAACGACAGCGTGACAACCATCGCAACAAGGAACCGAAACGTTATAATGTTAGCGATCAACTCTCGCCGAATGAGTGTCAGGAACATGGAATTATCACCTAATCTGAGAGGAAATTGCTGTTGGGGAAGAATTGGCCTTTATGTTCAGACCGCTGAAAAGAGGATTGGGTTGCAATATGTAAGGGCTGCTCAGTTGCCCTTAGCGGATAACTAAACAGCCCAAACACAGTGCGAGGTTAAAAACCGCGCTTCAATACAAAGCGTCTACTCGAAACCGGCGACTTTCGCAGCTTCAGGCGCGCTCGTCGGAAGTTCCTGCTTCGCTAACGTATCTTCAGGCACATAGCCGGAGTAGTCAGAAATCTGACCGTGCGTCAACGCATACACCACAACGTTCGTCATGAAACGATAGACACCGGGTGAATAGTGGACACTACGCGTCGGGAGACTGACAGACTCCATGGCGCACATATAATCACGGCGCACCATGATAACCGATAACTTTTCACCGACGGAGATACCTTCAAGGAAGTTCCGTTTCGGCGGACGTGTACCCCACCAGAAGATGTCGTATCCGACAGGGGGACCACCCATTTCATAGAAGTTATCGTAAATCTCGTGCTCGTTAGCAATACGTTCAATTTGATACTCAGGCATGACATAGCGCATCTGTGCGAGGAAGAGACGAATCATCGCTTGCGCAGGCGCGTTCACACCGCAATCGTCAAAGACGAGGAATCCACCTTTTTCAACGAGATAGCGACGCATACCAGCGGCTTCAGTCTCCGTGAGACGGCTATCCATTTTACCACCACCATACTGCCGTCCAAGCAAGTTACGAGAACGGGTGAGTGACGGATCGTGTCCTGTCATAAAGACGAAGGGTGTTTTGAAGAGGTTGGCATCGGTAAGTTTCAATGCGCCACCTTCAACGTTCATGTCAGTTTTAATTTTCGTCCGTTCGTTGAGCCACTTTGTCAATGCGTTGAGGGAAGAAGCATCAGCCCACCAGTCAGAGAGACTGTGACGGATCCGTGTGAAACGGAAGACGCCGCGGATGTCCTTACCTTTACCGATAACGCGTCCACCGGGTTCGCCTCTTGCCAGGGGTGGCACTTCAACGTTACCGAGGGTGATGTTTTCAACGACATCGCCGAGGGCATCGCGTGCGGCACCGACGTTTTCAACCATTGCGAGTCCGGGTGGACGTTCAAAAGCGACTTTCACCTGCACGACGCTGCCTGCGACACCACGACCGATGTTAGCCGGTCCGGCGGAGGGAGCAGTTGCGACGGGTGCGGAGAACGCCAAGGCACCGGGTGCATCCGAAACAGGTAGGTCGGCGTGTGTTACAACAGTCGGCACGGGTGCGTTCGGCGTAACCACTCTCGGTACATTCGGATTAATCGGGGCGTCCACTTTGACGGTTTGGTTTGAAAATTCGAGGACCGTCTGCGGTTGGAAATTCGACTTAGCAACAAACGCAGTCGTTACACGGGGTTGTACCTGCACCTGTTCGACGACAACGGTATTCTGCGTCGGAACCGTCGGCTTAATAACAGGTTTCACAACAGGTTTCCGGACCTTAGGCTTCGGCGGCTCCTTGGGTTGGAGCACTTCAGCACCCACGAGATCTTTGAACTGTTCAGTTTGCGTGACAAGATAAATGCCAGCAATGAACGCTATGACCGCGTGAAGTACCAATGAAGTCATCAAGGCACCTGAGGTTCTTTTTGCACTCATTCGTTATTACCTCCAAGGGATATTTCGTATCCTAAGAAAAAACAAAAGTTGTTGATGCGGGGATATATGCAATTTCCGTGCCAATGCGAAAAACATTGAATTGGCTATAAATCCCTGCATCCAGTGTGTTAAGCTGCACAAAAAGGGGCAGTCTTTTTCAGCACTGCACAAAAAGGGGCAGTCTTTAGCAACCGTGTGCACCAAAATTGGACTTATTCGGCTGGCACTTTGTCGGCATCTGTCGAAAAGAAGCGGCCTGCTTCCTTCAGACGGGGTTTGCCTTTGTGAAAGCCAAAGATGCCAAGGTTGTTTTCCGTGCTGCTATCCAACTCGTGGATCTTCCACCCATCCTTCTCCTCTTTTATCAGATAGAGGGTCGTTTCGCCAGGAAACGAGCCTTTGTAGCAGTTGTAACCTATCGCGGAGGCTTCCAATTTTCTGCCTTTATAGCGAATCCAGAAATCCTTCAACACATCGTCCCGTCCCCATTTGGATCCCTTCGTCCCAATACCGATCCATAAACCTTCAATAGCGACTTTAACATTCGTCCACCCGAAGGCGATTGGCACGGGTTCATTTCCGGCAAAGATTGTTCCGAAGGCAACCTTGGGATCATTCGTCCGAAAAGTCTCTCCAATGGCTTTGAGATCGTTGTCGTTAAAGGCTTTGTAGAACTCACTATAAACCGCTTGAATTGCGGCTTTTTCTGCTGCGAAGTCGATAGGCGGTCTCGCAGCAACTGCTGGTGTATCAGAACTCGTGGATGAAGAACTTTCTGTCGGCTTTTCAGCGGATTCTTCTTCGGTGTCGCCACCGCATCCGACAATGCCGACGCTCATGATGCCTACTGCGAAAAGGACAAGCACGAGCCACATTAATCTCGATTGCATTTTTCTAAATTCCTCCTTTAGATTCATCGCGTCGCTTACAAACAATGTTGTCCAATTACACCCCAAAATTGTCTTTTCAATTCTCTAAGTTCTCTAAGTGTGCATCGGGCAAGAACCAGATGCTTAATGGATAAGACGACTTTTTACGGATGTTGTTTAAGACATTATAACTTCTTTACAAAAATATGTCAAGTTAATTTGTTACCGCAGATGTGAGTTTTCTATCCGGGGTTAAATATGCAGCCGTTTCAAGGGTCTGAATTACATCGGTGACCTGAATTTCAGACATACATCCTGCTTTTCCGAATCGACAGGTCGTTCCCACACAAGGGCAGTCTGGCTGCCCTCGAATCGTTTGACACTTTACACCTGCCGGACCGAAACGGGTTGGATCCCCAGGCCCATACAGTCCGATAGTTCGGGTACCAACTGCAGCAGCGAGATGCATCGGACCGCTATCGTTGCCGATAAACACATTACATGTATGCAAGATTGATGCCAATTGTGTCAGTGTCGTTTTGCCAGCGATATTGATTGATTCACCTCGCATAAGTGCTTGAATTTCGATGACGATCGGTATTTCCTCCTCCACGCCGACAAACAAAATTTGCGCACGTTTTTGGGCAATCAACCAATCTGATACTTCGGCATATCGGTCAGGCAACCATCTTTTGAGTGCAATCGGGGACCCAGGATGGATAGCAATCAACGGGCGTTGCCTGTCAATCCGATATGTGGCAAGGAAATCGGATGCCCATTTTTTATCTTCTGCTGTTACTGAGAAACTTGCGGTTTGGACGGGCGTTGGGATGCCTGCTTGCTTTAAGACATCGAGATTACGCGTCGTCTCGTGGGTACCACTGAATTGCGTAAAACCCAATCTGTTCGCAATTTGTAGGGCTGCACGACTGAGTCGCTTCGGTGTAAGCCGTCCGAACGCGAACCAAACAGTCCGCCAATCACCACGGAGTTCGACCATCAGATCATATTTTTGGCGACGTAACTCGCGGTAGAGCTTAAACGTTCCTCTGAATGATGTCGGCTGCCCTGTCCGGCAAAAAGCGGGTGAATTGTATTCTATAACCTTACTGACATCCGAATGTTTCTCTAAAACCACGCGACTCCAGGCACCAATAAGGGCATGCAGTTCAGCGTTCGGATACGCCCGACGGAGATTGGAAAACACCGGTGTCCCCAACAGCACATCGCCAAGATGATCAAGTTTGATAACGAGGATCCGTTCGGGTGCGAAGTCCTTTGGAAACCAAGGTTTCCGATAGAAGAACCACTGCACGGCAGTAGAAGCGATTAAAGTGAGAATTTCGGTTACGTTTTGAAACATCTTTTTGCAGTTTACTGAATTTGTAGGGATTTGTCAAAGGGAATTCTGTCCAGCGAACCCTAAACCCATTTGCATTCGGTAGATAGATTCTGATATACTATGTTCACTTGCTTTTATCCTCACAGCATGCCCTCTTTAAAATCGAAACCCCGTGCCTGAAACGCAGTAGAAAGCGGAAAATTAGACACAAAACCGTAAGCCTGCAACAATACGCAGAAACCCACAAGCAAAAACAAGCAGTCGACTCGAGAGAAAAACATTAAAACTCAAATTCACGATCCTTATCCGCAAGGTAAAATTAAAAAATGGAATTTATCAAACACTTCTCAGAGATTGACGATGCTGACTTACCTCGTGTCGGCGGAAAAGGGTTGAATCTCGGAAAACTGACGAGGGCTGGATTTCCAGTGCCGAACGGTTTTTGTGTTACCACGGAGGCCTATCGCCTATCCGTTGAAGGTCTATTGGAACAGAATGAAGGAAGCATCAAAGATATTGAACTGAGGCCAAAACTCATCGCAGAAATCCGGACGGCGCGAGAAAAATTGCGGACCCCTACAGTCGCAGTGCGTTCCAGTGCCACAGCAGAGGATCTCGCGGAAGCGAGTTTTGCCGGACAGCAAGATACGTTTTTGAATGTAACCCCCGATGAACTTTTAGATGCCCTCAAAATGTGCTGGGCATCGCTCTGGTCGGAACGAGCCATTTCCTATCGGCAGACGCAGAAGATTACCGATGAAGGGTTGGCAATGGCAGTCGTCATTCAAGAGATGTGCGAGGCAGATGTTTCCGGTGTGCTTTTTACTGTTGCGCCGTTTAATGCGAATGCCGCTATTATTGAATCGAATTGGGGATTGGGTGAGTCGGTTGTCTCTGGTGCTATCACGCCTGATAGTTTTCACGTGTCGAGGGATATAGGCGAGGTTTTGGAAAGAAGCATCGCTACGAAAAACGAAATGGTAACGGCTACTGGTGTGAGCGTGGTCCCCTCTGCACAGCAGGATGCCCCAAGCCTAACAGACGCACAACTGAAAGAACTCACACACCTCGGCATGCGGGTTGAAACCCACTATAGACACCCGATGGATATCGAATGGGCACTCACAGATGGGCAGTTCGTGCTGTTGCAGTCGCGCCACATTACCACATCCCCGACATCTATCACACCTCGTAGAAGTGAGTTGTGCTCGCGATCCTCTGAAGTCGATGCGGCAGCCGTTGGGAAAGTCCGTCAGGAGGAAATCCAGATATTGGAAGCACGTGCCGAGGAACAGGGGACCGTTTGGTGTCATCATAATCTTGCAGAGGTGCTACCCGCGCCACTCCCAATGACGTGGGAGATTATGAAGGAATTCATGTCGGGTGCGGGTGGGTTAGGTAAAGCGTATCGAGGCTTGGGGTTTTATCCAAGTGAGCGGGTCAACACTGAAGGGATTCTTGATCTGATTTGTGGACGGATTTACGTTAATTTGAACCGTGAGGCGGAACTCCACTTCGACGGCTTTCCATTTGCACACGATTTCAACGCCTTGAAGCGAAATCCACAAGAAGCGATGTATGCCCAGGCACAAACCGATATTACGCGGAGTAACACTTCATTCTGGGTGAAACTGCCACTCCATATTATTCGTATGAGCAGGGCAGAGATGCATCTACGTCAGTACCGCTCTGACTTCGCCCGATTGCTAATAGAAGAGGTATTTCCAGCATTTCAAAAGGAAGTGGAAGCAGAACGAAACATTTCGTATTCAGACTTAACGGACACCGAATTAGTGACCAAGTTTGAAGAATGGCGTGCCAAAACATTGGACGATTTCGCACCAAAAGCCCTCACTGCTACACTCCTCGCTGGGTTTTCACTGCAACGGTTAGAGGTGGCTCTTCAGAAATGCTTGAATGAAACAGAAACGAAAATCCTTGTGAACAGGCTTATGAGCGGGACTTCTGACAATCTCACAGATGAAACTGTTGTTCCGCAGACTTCCCACCCGCGGCTTGCGTCGAAATTGTCGAAAGTGGCAACAGGAGACTTGCCCCTTACTGATTTCTTAAAGGATTACGGACATCGCGCCGTTGATGAGTTTGAATTAGCACAACCCCGCTGGCGCGAAGATACGACCTATCTTGAACAGATGATTGCATCCCTTCGCTCGGTAGGAGGGACTTGTAATCCCGACACGCTTCAACCACAGATAGAACAACGTGAATCCGCAGAAAAGGAACTCACCGCACACCTCGAAAATAAAACAGGTTTAAGAAAGCAGGTTGCGCGTGAACTCGATTTTACAAGGCGTTACATGCCTTTCAGAGAGACAGCGAAATTTTATCTCATGCTCGGCTATGAACAGATTCGCCGTGCGCTGCTTGAATTGGATCGTCGCTATCAACTCGATGGTGGTGTCTTCTATCTCGTGCCAGATGAATTACGACGACTCATAGACGGTGAGGTATTTAGTGACGTTATCACCGCACGCAAGACAAAGCGTGAATTGATGTTACACATTGAGGTCCCGGACGTTATCTTCAGTGACGCATTGGATCAGATCGGCACCGCGACACCCCTCGAAACCGTTGATACACTTACGGGAGTCGGCGTTTCAGCAGGCATCGCCACAGGACAGGCACGTGTGCTTCTGACACCGACAGATGTCCGCCCATCCGACAGGAATTATATTCTGGTGTGCCCCTCAACCGATCCGGCATGGACACCGCTTTTCCTGCATGCAGCGGGACTGGTGATGGAACGCGGTGGGATACTTTCACACGGGGCAGTCGTTGCCAGAGAATACGGCGTGCCTGCAGTGGCGAACATCCCGAACGCAACGCGCCGCATTACTGAGGGACAGACGCTCCAAGTTGATGGGAATCAGGGAACGATCTCAATTATATAGTTATCAGCAGTCAACCATCACCGACCAGCAAAGAACGTTTTCGTTTAAAGATACCCTTTTTGCCGATTGCTGACCGTCAATTTTCCGACAGAAAAAAAAACGGAATATGCTGCCACTCAATATCTATTCAACCTATTCAGATAAGTTTCAGTATTCCAGATACCATAGACGCAGGAAAACCCGGCGAGCGTTTCTATTTTCGTTGGTTCTACATGCCATTGCGATAGGAATTATCGGTCTCGGTTATATCCAGTGGTATCGACCGATGCAACCTTCGGAACCGCTTACTTCAGAAGCCATTGCTGTGACATCTCTCCAACGTTTTCATGTGAACAGTACTCGCAAACGTTCTATGCCGGCTACGCGGCGGTCAACGCCTACGCGTTCCAAAACCTCACCCGCTCTTAACCAAAACGTTGCAAAATTGGTGCATTCAGCACCGCCGACCGCCTCCAGTGCATCTATTCCCATGCTGAGGACAGATGCTCGGTTACCGATGGCTGAGACCTCCCTGCGCGAGCAGACCACAGAAACGCTGGCGTGGAAAACGATTGCGACCACACAGGCACAAGCACCTACAATTGCCCCCAAGCCGAAAACCGTTCAAGGCGAGGCTGCAACGAACAGAGCGACAGATAATAAGGGGCCTGCGCAACCGATTGACAGAGACGCACGGATGGGGGAAGCATTAGCAGGTATCGCGGAGAGCGTCGCTGACAGTAAAATCGAAACCGCCGTTGATCTCGTTTTTCTGCTTGACATTAGTGGAAGCATGATAGATAATATCCGTGCAGTCGGCAGACAGCTGAATCGAATGGTAACGGTGTTTGAAGAGAAAGGCGTTGATTTCACCCTCGGTATCGTTATTTTCAGGTATCTTGAAGGTGATACGATTATCCATCCACAAACGCGAGACAGCGAGAAATACAAACGGTTGTTAACCTCACACGTTGTCGCCGCCGCTGGTGATGAGCGGGCACACAATGCGATTATCAAAACGATCCGCCGTGTCAATTTTCGAGAAGGGGTGAACCGCCGATTTATTCTTGTTACCGATGAACCGAGCAAAGGATCCTATACACTCCCAGAAGTATTAGCACAGTGTTTTCAGAACAACATCACCATAGATGTTATCGGTATTAATCATACCACACACAGGGCATTAACGACGAAAACTGGGGGACTCTGGTTTCCGATTCCGATACAACAATAACGAACTGCAAGGAAAATTTAAAAAATGAAATGGTCATTGAATACTTATCAAACCTGCCAAGAGTGGGAACTCGGACGCATACTTGACACCGCTGCCGCAACCGGTTACCACGGTGTCGAATTGTTAATGGATTACGAGCAGAAACACGGATTTGAGTGGGATACGCCAAGAGAGGCATGGGACGGACTCAAAGCACAGGTCGATGCGAGTGACGTTGTTATCTCCTCACTCACGAGTTGCCAAAATTTTCATTCTGAAAATGCCGACGATCGTGAGGAAACCGTCCGACGCGTTACACGTGTGATTGATATGTCGGAATTTATGGGTTGCGACCATGTCCGAGTGCTCGGCGACCGATACACTGAGGAGAACCGTGAGGCAGTTACCGGTTACGTCACGGATGGCCTGAAGGCACTCGGTGCTTACGCCGCTGAAAAAGATATTACTGTCTCCATTGAAATGCACGGCTCATTCACAGACCCAGATTCGGCAATGGAAGTCATTGAAGGTGTGAATCTTCCGAACGTCGGCTTCGTTTTCAATTCACAATTCATCGGTTGCGATGCGGGGAGTATTGATCCTCTCTTTTCGCGTGTAGGTCCACACATTACTGCGGTGCATACGCACCGGGTAGAAGAACCAGAGACGTTCGATCTTTACCGGCAGATGTTCCAATGGCTCGATCGCATCGGTTTTTCAGGCTACATCTCCAATGAATGTGCTTATACAGGTCCCGACCCAGAGAAAGTTCTCGCGCTCTATGTTGGGATTTTCAAGGCTTTTGTTTAAAGATGGATACTGCACAATCAGCACACCTTTATGAACGGGTCGCACTTCCAGACGCATTCCTGAATGAAACATCGGGAAGCACTTGGGGTGGCGATATCCGAATCGGCGATCTGACGGGTAATGGCACAGTCGATTTTCTTGTGTACAAATCGCTCGGTGGCATTCATCCGTGTTTCCTCGGTGCGTTCACACTGGAAGGTGAACCCCTCTGGTCCCTCGGTGACAAACACCTCGAAATCAGAGACGTGGATGCGCAGGATACTATGCTAACGACGCTCTCCCCCGATCGCCCCGGTCCTGTCGCTATTCACGATATAGATGCCGATGGACAGGCAGAGGTTATCTGCTTCTGGGTAGATACGGATGCCTCGGAAGTGAGTAAATGGGATTTATCGGCGATTCGCCTTATGATTTTAGACGGCGCGACGGGTGCTGTCAAACGGACCGCCGCGCCGGATGCGTTTCGCCAGTGCAACGCTTACGCCGAAGGCGAACGCCATATCTCCAACTACGTCCATCAACGATTGATGATTGCCAACCTCTGTGGAAATGCGCAACCTCAAGATTTCGTTGTGAAAGTAGGTGTGAACCTGCTCGCTTTCAACCATAAATTGGAATTGCTTTGGCAGTATACCGATGAGTGGTTCCGTTATCCGAAGCACTCCGCATATATCCCGGCAGTCGGCGACTTCAATGGCGATGGACTCGACGAAGTCAACGGTGGCAATTTCGGGCTCGCTGCTGATGGCACAGTCCTCTGGAATCACTTTTTTGGCGACAATATGGACTCGGTTTTAGTTTCCGAATGGAACGGCATTAACCGAGCGATCCTCTCCGGGGGTGGACAGGTGGTTGACTCCGAGGGTACTTCGATTCTCTCACTTGGCTTTGACATTGTGCCACACGGACAAGAGATCCGATGTGGCAGATTACTGCCAGAGGCGTCTGAAAACGCCTTGGTTATCCGATATAACGGACATCACACCGACCTGATGATAGTAGACAACAGCGGGCAGATTCAGAACAGGTTTAACGTCGATGAAACACCGAACAACACAGGCTTGGAAATTATCCGCTGGCACGGGTCGGAAACCTGTGAATTGATTTATAGTCCTGCTGCGCTTTATGATAGTGCAGGAGATAAGGTGGTGACGTTCCCTGAACTGCCGCCACCCAGTGGTGGGAAAATGGGATGGTATCACTGTTTTCCTGCGGATGTCTGTGGTGATGCCCGCGAAGAGGTTATCCTTTATGATCCCTATGGCGACGCTGTCTATATCTACACGTCAACGCCTTTCCAACCCGATCTGTTCGGTGGATATCAGCATACCGAGCGGCAGTATAACACCCGATTAATGGATTAAAGGACGCTGGAACCTTCAAAACGCTTGTTTAAAAAAATTAACACGAAAACCGAGCCTGCAACAACGGCGCAGGCGACTCTACGAACAAACGCGTCAAATACCTAACTCACCCCATCGAACCGCAAGGTATAATTAAAAAATGACAACACCTTCTATCAACAAGTTTTTGCTTATCTCAATCGATTGTTGGCGGTTCGATGCCCTCAGTCGGACGAATTCGCTTCTCAACACGCCGAAGTTCGACCTGTTGACGCAGGATTTCTCGCTCGCTGAACAATTTTTCGTGCCAGCACCGGCGACGCGTCCCTCGCATACCTCCTATTTTACCGGGCTTTATCCGTTTGAACACGGGGTCTACGGACAAACTTACCTTAAGATGTTTGAGGGTATCCCGAATCTGTTTCAAATATTCAATGACGCCGGCTATCATATCACAGGACGCTCCGAGCGTCCGGAAGTGTTCCGTTTCCTTGATTTTGAGCCGTTCATTACGTCGGTTGATCCGAACGCGAACGCGCAACATCTCGGTTCACTTGAAGACCTTGTCAAGCAGATCCAGCAGTCTTCGGACGTGCCGCAATTCTGTTTTCTGCACTTCTGGTATACACACGGCGGTTACGGTATGAGCGGGATCCCGGGTGCGCCGAGCCTCAAATCGCTCGTGGATCGTGGTAGGATAGACGAGGCGTTACGGTTTTATTACGCCGCTGCGACGCATATCCTCGAATTCAAGTTAGTTGAAATTCTGAAGCAACTTCAACTCTCGGATTGGGCGGTTTTCATCTTCGGGGATCACGGCGAAGGCATCTGTGAAGAAATTACCGATCACGGTGGCACACTCAACCAGAACGTGTTACACGTGCCGCTGTTGGCGCATATCCCGGGTGTGACAGATCTTGCCCTCTCATTTGAAAGTCCAAATCCACCGATTTCAGCGATCGATCTGTTCCCGACGATCACAAATCTGGCAGGCATCGATGTGGAGTACCACGGATACGGACGCGACCTGCTATCTCCATCGGAAATTGATGTAAACCGACTGGTATTGTCGGAGTTGGATAGTCTCTTCGGCATCGGGTTCCTTAGCCGAGACAACTTAGAAATGCCGCACCATCGCGTGACATCTCGGACATCGGTCGATAATGAGGAAATTAGCAGATATTCGGACGGCGTGCGACTCTGGTCGCTGACAGATGGTGAATATCTCTATCGGGAAGATGAACAGACGGGTGAGTTTGTGTATCGGCATGTGCTGAGCGGTGAGGATCTCGCCTGTGAGGATCCAGACCGCTTCAGAGACGCTTACGACGAGATTTTGATGAACTCCAATTATCAGCACCTATTGGCACAAGAATCCACGGAGGAGGAGACGGAGATTTTGGAAGGTAGGTTGCGGGATTTAGGATACGTCGAGTAAAGGTGCTAATGACCGTGTTCCCTATTTGTTAACAGGAAAGACGCTTTCACTATTCGGCTTAAAAGGGTTGTTGTTGAGTCAATGGTACCCACACGCTAAAGCGCTTACTGTTACCCATAAGTATAGGGGGTATGGAGCGTCTATCTTTTCCGTTCTGC
>VXPE01000095.1 GCA_009839745.1 Candidatus Poribacteria bacterium | reverse complement strand
AATTGCGTCACTGGGAATCTCGGGCATCTCTCACGCGTTTTTTCTTGTGAAAAAATGGGGTGTCGTAATATTATTTTAGGTCAGATTTCTGCGGTATGGGTGAGAGGCACATGGTGGACATGCAGCCAATATTTATTGAAGTCTGTTTCTGACAGGTCAACCACAATATGTGTGTAGGTTATCGTCGTGTTCTACAATGAGTCGTTTGTGTTCAAGTTGTTGCCTTTCATCGGTAAATATTCAAGGCGTATATGTCACTGCACAACGAAACCCTACACTGAAGTATGCTTCTGAGGGGGACATGCTGACGCGAGCGGCACAACGCACAGATTCTGCTTTACTTCCCCAAGAACCGCCCCGAAACACGCGATTGCTATCAATATTTACGACTTGTGCTAAATAACTGTTTGTAAAACACAACTTCACAGAAGTGCCATTTTTTTATGTGTTTCTCACGAGTTCTGCCCCTCTTGAGTCCCGTAGGGACGATATGTTTATAGAAAAACGGCATACACCCCCTTTCAGTCCCGTAGGGACGATATGTTTATTTCAGGACTTACGCACTTTTGACTGTCGTCTGTTCTGTGAGATGAGATTTTTCGGAAAACACAGTGTTCAGGTGGAAACCCACACTAAAAGTTTATGCTACAAAAGAGCAGTATGCGTAAGTCCTCTATTTCATAAAACTAAACACCTGTGAAAACAGAAGAAACGAAATGTTAATTAGCACAAGTCGTTATAATAGTATGCACCTGAGGTATATCTCCGAATTTTTTTAGCAGGCTTTTGTGTGCTATACTTAACTGCTCATCTTCAGATAGTTCATTCCAGTTAATAAATTTCCTGCTCATATCTTCTTGGTGCCATGGATCCTGTGATGAGGAATGCGGAAATTCCTCGTCATTCCACCAGTCGGGATCTGATGTCTCGGGTGTTGCTGCATTCTGATTTAAGGAAACATCTCGATGTCTCTCGGGGGGCGCGGGCATCTCTTGTTGCTCAGAGAATTCCCTTTCGTATTGCTTTAACGTTTCGACGAATACCTCGGTTATGACGAATACCTCGGTTATCAGTTTTGTTTCACGAGGGGTGTTTCCCGAATTGGGAGGAGATTGTTGCCGCGTTTCCACGGAAAGTTCTATAGGTCCCTGAGGGAGATTCTGGATAAATTGCCGATTGTGTAACTCTACATAAATTGTGAATCCGATAACTACGACGATAAAGGCTATTGTAAACTTTCGCATTTGAACTCCTTGGACGAATTGGCCAACCTCTTCATTTTCTCTCCTGCATTTTTAATGCGTCTTGGTAATTTTTCAAATTCGATTTATTTGGCCAAAGTGTTGCTATCGCTTTTTTGTAGTTAAGGGTTTCCTCTGATGAAAGTATTCTTGTCCGTTGGATCTTCGTTTCACCTTGTTGTAATGATTCAAATGGAAAGTGTTTTAGGAATATGTCTACCTCGGGAATATCTCCATGCTTTTTTATCAGATGTTCTCGGTTTTTTTCCATGATTTCTTCCAGCGATAACTCTCTTATGCCTGGTTGTTCTTTCTCAGGTTCGGGTGTTTCTGTGAAAGTGTTCGGTTCAGATATATCCTCGGAAACGTTTTTGGGGACAATAACCTCTGATTTCTGAGGGGCTGTCCCTTGAGGCGTGTCTGTAGTGAGCGGAGATTCTTCAATAATGCTTTCGTTTGAATGAGTAGCAGGAGCCGCAGTTTCGGGAGTTTCATTGTTTTCATGTTCATCGATTGTGGATGTATTTGGTGTAGGCATGCGTTTTGTAACAGGCGTTGGGCCTTTAGGCAAATTATCGATAAAACGTTTGTTCTGATATCTAAGGTATAACGTCCAAGCGGTCCCTAAAGTGATAAGAACGATTGCAGTGGCATAGATTCTTTTCATTTCTTAGATCTCCTCGTAAAATAAGTGGGTTGCCTCAAACAAATTATTGGAGAGGCAATCCACAGATAGGTTAGGCTTCGGCACAATGAACATAGGTAACGTAATAAGTGTCATGGTATAGAATTTGTACGTCATGATTAGGATTATCTGGATCGTGATCTTCATCAGTGCTGTTTTGCGTCTCGAAAAGCGGTTTCAATCAGCCAACGTTGCTGATAGTATTGAAGTATTTTGGGTATCTCCAAGGTCAAGTCTGTTGTAAAGACGAGAAAATAGCGATACGGTTTTGAAGGTTTGGGTCGCCTGCGTATGACGACGCGTCGGACCTCTGTGGGACACATTTTCGTCCGCACGACTGCTGCTGCGACTTGATGCGTTTTCTCCAGGACGGACACCGGTTTATACCGGAGGCGTCTGATATTCAGACGGTCTCCATATTTCTTGGGACGTCCGCGCTGACGGACTTTCACGGGTTTCGGGAGTCGATAGAACACGGCATTCGACTTCGCCCGACACAGGAGGTGATGTCCCAAACCCAATAGCATTTCAAAGACCTTTCGGCGTGCGAAAGCACTATCGAAGATGATAAGCCCCCGAGAGAGTTTTGAAGCGATACGTCTCAGAACGGCATCGCCTTTATCGCGAACCGTCTGCGGAACAATGAGTTTCACCCGCACCGGAAAAAGCAACCACTCGGTAGGCGTAGCACATAAGAGTCGCAAAGTCCCAAACTCATGTCCGTAATGGAACTTCGATGGGTTGACGCGACGCGAATGATAACTGAAGTTTCGAAAGAAGTGAAGCCCCCATTGTGAACGACCCGTTTTCAACGCCTGGGTTTGATCATAAACGTAGACCCATTGTGGAAATATCGCTTGAAGATATTTCATCAGGTGGGCAGCGACAGCATCAGGGTCCCAGCTCCCTCTGCAAAGGAACTTTGGAAAAGACCCATACCGCGTCTGGGAACCACTCGCTTGGTAAAGTTGCGTCAAGGTGCCTGAACCTGTGTGGGTAATAAATCCATAGATGAACGCTTGGAAAAGCGCAAAGTTTTGCGAGTTGAACATAAACCGAAACTCTGATAGAATACCTTCTAAGTGGAGAAGCAGGTGCATTGTTTCTTTCCTTTCAAAACAAGCGTTATGTTTATGAAAGGATACCTGCTTTAATGCTTTCAAACACCTTAATTCTTAAAATTGTCCAAACTTTAGTAAATATTTAGAATAGACGGAATTCCTCTTAAAGTCCCCCTGATAAGGGGGATTTAGGGGGTTCATTCCGTAAAAATCGCGTCGTTTTTCTTGAATGTGCGTTCTATCTTCACTGCTCGGACTTTTTTCAAGCTGGCGTTATTTAGGTGCTTTGTGGACATGGTGGTTTCCTAAAGAAGTTATGGTGTTTGTGAATATGTTTATTGAAGTTGTAACTGTGCGTCTATTTCGGAAACTCCTGTTTTGAGATATTTCGGATTCGGTTTTATGTCAGGCGGATAGTGAATCTCCCAAACTTTGACTGCTGTTGCTCCCATTTTGGCGTTTGTGTGAACTGGGAGAAACGCGTCACTTGGAATGCCTCGTAGGAACAAACGGATAGCAAAGTTATCCCAGGCAATGGGCGGCACATAATAGCATTTTTGAAACTTTTGCTGTTCGTCAAAATACAGCAGGATGCCTCCTGTTTCTGAGCTCTCCTGATTTTCGGAGGCTGTGCGTTTTTTATTCTTAAAAGCGACATAAGGGAGGTTTGTAGTTGTCCCATTTTGGCGTATGGCTATAGCTGAGATGGGCATGTTGTTTTCCGGATGCATATTAATCTGGATGTGATTGAAAAAAGACCTCTCTTTTTCAAAAGACAGAAATAGGTGTTCCTGTTCGCTCAGTGTTTCTCGGAGTTCAATGATTTCAAAAGATGGGTCTTGTTCTGAACGGCTCCCAATAACAGAATAGACCGGGGAATCGCTAACGACATCGACTTCAGTGAGCATTAAGTGGGTCGCCTCATGACTTTTTAGAAATTCAAGTGCCTCTTTTTCTGACTGTCCACAGAAAAGATATCGGTAATAGAGATGTATCCAATGCTGTATGAAATGGTCCTGATCTGTAATCGTTTTGACACCACCAAGGACGTTGAGTTGGCCGCCGTGTATCCAGTCACCTGCAATCACTGCCGTATTTGGGAGTTCTGCTTTCATCCATTGAAAGGTTTCAGCAACAGTCCTGTGTATGGGGTTGCTTCTGCGTGCATGGGTCGCAGGCAGGATATTCTGCGCGTACCCGTATGGAAAAGGTATCCACATAAAAATTGCAAGGAAGATCACCGCTGTTCCTACTTTTATGACGCTCCAGGGTAAATATCGTCTGAAGGCATTACTTAATTTTATGCTACAGAATTGTATGAGTTCCGCAGTAAAGAAAGCAAGGGCAAGGCTGGTAAAACTGGAATATCGTTCAGCATCGCGCGAGAGGGAGATCCAAATCAGAAACCAAGAGATGGCGGCAACAAAAGCAAATTCGTTTTTCGGGTGGAAGTTAAATCGCCAAACCATAAACATTAACGTCATCGCAGTGGCAGCAGCAGCAACGAAAAAGAGGATATTGTTATTTTCTGCTCCCCACAAGGCATCTGGATATTCTCGAAAAAAGGTGGTGAAGGTAAAAAGTGTGAAGGGAATAACAAGCACAACACCATGATTTTTCCACTGGTGCAGAGCAGAAATCATGACACCGATGATGCTCAACACAAAGATATACCCGTAGCGTATTATCCAGTAGTATGAATTTGTGTCTCTGAGCTCACCAACGTTTTGCATGAGGGCATTTTGACTCAGGGGGACGGTCGTCTCTGCAAAAGTGTTTCGTTGTATTAAAACATAGCCGGTTGCGAGAACAACACTTGCCAACGCTAAACTGAGGGCAAGGGTACGGGCATGGGGTTGGAGTTTTTCCACTTTGGAGAGTAACAGGTGTCGGAGTGCTCGGATTCCCAGCAGCATCATCGGGGTCACAAGCACAAAAACGAAAAGGTGTTTCGCAAAGCCATACCCATTCCGGTAGGCAGGGGATGATAGATAGAGTGTTGGAACAAAGCAGCATACCCATAGGGCACAATGCCCTAACCCTTCTTCTGTTTCAGAAGAGAGAAACCTATAGAGTTCTACAATGAGGATGACGCTCAGGAAGACACCAAAACCTTCCCAACTTAGTCCACCGAGAAAGACGATCAATCCACTTGTAAGCGTCCATATCAGCCGCTTGCGTGATGTTTCGATTTGTAGAGAGACAAGATATGTAACAACCGCGAGGAGACCGAGCATTAGACACCATGCATCTCGGTCACTGAATCCAGCAGTACTTCTATTGATGGCACCCGGGAGAGTAGCCAAAAGTACACCAACAACACTTGAAAAGAGGGTACCATAGGTGTAGTAAAGAAATATATAAAGCACGCCGAGTCCGATACAAAAGCAAACGGGAGGCATGTAGAGTGCCACGTGATAAAGCGTGACGCTTGGAAAGACAAGCCCTACTGCCTTATAGGCGTAAGCGAGGACGTAACCGTAAAGGTTTAGGGCTTGCCCGTTATCTCTACCGAGGGGCATCCATCGGTGCATATCACGTTCTGGCAGTTTTCCTAGTTCCGATATCTGTTGTGCCTGAAAATAGTAGGTGTAAGCGTCAACACCCGTGAAATGACCTTCAGGGATAGCAGTTGTGCTCTGAATGCGAATCCAGAAAGCAACAATCAGAATTGCAGACAGAAGTATTGATTTGAGTAGTGTTGAGATGCTGAACATTGTTTCGGGGCCTTAATCCTCAATCCTCTGCTTCAGGGACAGTAGACGTTTCATCACTGGTATCCTCTTTGATCCTGTAGATAAGCACAGGGGCACCCGTTGGAATTCCCAATCTTTTGTATCGCCGTCTATCCGATTCCAGTGATTTTAACATCGCCTTTGCGACAGGCATGGGATACAGGTGGACTTCTGCAGTATAAAGTTCTATCGCCTCATCAATGTTCAGTCCGATGCCGCTTCCAAGTTTTTGTTTGAGTCGGATATAGGTGCGGACCTCTGGAATATCTCCGAACTTCTTGACGAGGGGATTGTGCGGACTCGGATTGTCAGGATCATCGCGAAGCGGATTAAATCCGATGATGAAATCTGCTTTTTGGGTATCCTGTTTTTTGGCATCCTGTCTTTGGGGTGTGAGCTCGGGAACCGATGCGTTTTGAGACGTTTCGTTAACGGGTCTCACACTGCAACCCGAGAGGAGGGCGATGAGAATAAAACATCCGAGTAACGTCTTGAAAGTTTTCATGGTTTTACCTCACGATTCGAGTGCTGTTTGGATACGCAGTGGCTCTTTTCTCCAAGAAAATCTCAAGCGTTTTCTTGGTTCTTGGATCTGGCCACAAAGAGTACTGGGCTCTTGTAAATTCAATGTGCTCATCCAAGGAGAGCGGTTGATTCTTGAGTTTTTTCTCGTTTAACGCTAAAAATGTGTGCACTTCTGGCGTGTCGCCAAAACGTCGAAGTAAACTGACACGCATTATATCTAACCCAAGTTGCCAGTTAGTAATGAGTTGTAAATCCATGGGATATCCTTTATA
>VXPE01000094.1 GCA_009839745.1 Candidatus Poribacteria bacterium | reverse complement strand
TGGGGAAGCCTGCGCGCTTTTCTTTCCAATTCTCTATCGCACCACCAAGATTTTTGATGGCGTAAAGCCCTACGCGTTGGTCTTGTGCTTTCACCCAATCGTGTTCGTATTTACGTTTATTCCAGCGATTGTTTAGGTCAATCTCTGAATGAAACACGTCATCTGACAAACCTGCTTTGAAGTCTGAAAGGGCATTGTTATATGCAAACTTCGCATAACCGCATTGCTGGTAAAACCACGCAATCTGACCGCGGTTGGGGCGTAATGTAATTTTATGGGTCTTTATCATGGTATATCTCGTATCTCGCTTTAACCCCAGTCAAGTAGGTAGGCAGACACAGAACCTTGCGATTCTGCTTGAACTGTCTGCCACGAGATACTTAATTATACCACAAAAAGCACTGATTTGTCAAACCTTTTTTCAGTGTCGGTAGACTTCCGAACCCGCTGGACCCAAAGCTAAAGCATTGGGATTGTTAGACGATGTCCTTCAAAAGAAGGACGAGACACCAAAGATATTCAAATTGAGAGTTTGCGTTTTGTTTTTAATCAGATACAAGATCGCCCAAGATTTGTTAGTTTACATTCGCGCAGGGCCGAACGTAAAGTGTTGGAACTTCTGGAAGAATACAATATACAAGGAGCAGTCTTTCATTGGTATAGCGGTCCATTAACTGTTCTGGATCAGGCCGTGCAGTCTGGACATTATTTTTCCATTAATCCTGCCATGATACGTTCAAAGAATGGCAGAAACATCATTGATCGCATCCCGTTAAATCGGATTCTAACAGAATCTGACGGTCCTCACATCCATTTAAGAAACCAGCCCGTGTGTCCTTCAGACATCAAGGTTATTTTAGAAGCATTACGAGATATTTGGGGGATGTCCTTCCAAGAAGCAGATAGGCAGGTGTGGGCTAACTTTATGAAAGTGCTCGTCCCTATCCGAGAACAAGCACCTTAGGTAAGCGATTCAACTTAACACACTCCGTTTATCCACGTGAATCCGCGTCATCCGTGTAATCCGAGATTCAGACAAACAACCAAAACTACTATACACATGCCGCCCTTACAGGGCTTGGAAAAAGAAGCATCTATTTACTATAAACATTTCGTCCCTACGGGACTAAAGAACAGAAGATTAAATATCCATCTCCCCTCAAATCGGTTTCCCGAAACACAACACATACCCATCATAATCCTTGAGTTCAAACGCTCGGAGACCGTCTTCCGTATTGGCGAGAGGTTCGTGGAACGCCAGTCCACGCGACGCAAACTCAGCAAACAAAGCATCAGGATCGGAGACCAGAATGAAAGCATCCCATCTCGCCCACTCGTGCCGGGTGTGGTTCGGGACGGGATGAATATCTTCGGTGATATGTTTCAGAAGAATCCGCACGTCATCACGAGACACGATCGCAAAGAACGGGTCTTCTTCTGGGATGAGGAGATCTGTTTCAAAGCCGAGTTTTTGGTTGTAGAAGTCAATCGAAGCAGTAAGGTTTTTGACGATAAAAAACGGATAAATCCTTTCAAGGGTCGTAGTTTTTACCATTGTCTATCCCGCCTTTCCCTAATATCCTAACAGATTTACACCTGCCATTCAACAGAAAAAAACTTGACACCCGCCCGAAAACATGCTATAATTATAGTATACTGGAAATAAGAATAAGATTTTTTGCCCCACAAATAGCAAAATCAAGTGGAGACCCTCAAAAAAACGCGAAAAAACGTCACATCCCGCGTGTCACCTGACATCTGCACGTCACGATTGACACATCCACAACTTTAGTGATACATTAACAGCGACGACCACACTCTAAATTGAGAAAGGAACTGATTTCATGGCAACGCTCAGATGGGGCATACTCGGTTGTGGGGATGTCGCTGAATATAAGGGCGGACCGCCCCTCTACGCCGTTGATGATTCGGAACTCATCGCAGTGATGCGGCGGGACGGTGCGAAAGCGGAATCCTTTGCTGAGAGACACGGCGCGAAACGTTTCTATACCGACATAGATGCACTCTTGGCAGATGACGAACTCAACGCGATCTACATCGCGACACACCCATATCTCCACTGCGAACAGACACTCCGTGTGGCAGAAGCAGGTAAGCACGTTCTCTGTGAGAAACCGATGGCAATGACGGTTGAGGAATGCCAACGGATGGTGGATGCCTGCCACGACGCGGGTGTTACCCTGATGCTCGCTTACTACCGAAACTTCTATCCGAATATCGTAAAAATGAAGGCGTTGATGGATGAGGGTGCCATCGGTGACGTGGTGCTGGCGCGAATCAATCACACCGGTTTTTATGACCCAACTCGGCACGACTTGCATAGCTGGCGAGTGGATCCCAAAATCAGCGGTGGTGGGGTGTTGATGGACCTCGGTAGCCACCGTATCTCGCTCCTTCAGTATCTGATGGGGGAGGTTGAATCCGTGCAAGGCTACGCGGAGACGGTGCATCTGGATATTGAGGTCGATGATTCCACAGTGTTTACGCTCCGTTTCGAGAGTGGCGCGCATGCGGTTGCGAATATCAACTGGAACGTCGGTGTCTCGATCGACGATGTTGAGGTCTACGGCACGGAAGGGGCTTTAAGGTGTTCGCCATTGAACAGTGGGAACCTAACGTTAGAAAAATCGGGTGAGCAGATTGCGATGGACCAGACCCCGTTCCCTTACACACACACGGGGCTTGTGGAAGACTTTGTCAATCACCTCAAGACGGGGGAACCGATCCGGTGTTCAGGCGAATCGGGATTGCAGACGAATGCAATCATCGCGGAGATACTATAGATGTGTTCTCAGGTTTGGATTCGGTGCGGTTGAAAACCGCACCTACCGTGGTTTCTAACGAATTCGTTCGGATTCCAGTGTTAGCCAATCCCAATAGGCTCTTGGCATCTCCGCAGGTAGTTCTAAACCGGATTCCTCGCGCCATCGTAACAACGGGTGCCGTCGATCGGGTTGCGGGAGATCAACACTGGTGCCATACGCCGCCGACTCAAAGATACCCATCATCATCTCAATGATGTGTCGTCCCTCAGTGCCGCTGCACGTATGTGCTCTCCCTTCATCTAAAGCGTTGACGTAATCCTCCACAAACCAGTAATCCGCTTCCGACGCGCTACTTTCAGGATCGTAGTGATCAGGATAGATAAGTTCTAACGCTTCCCACTGGTCGTGTGTGCCGTCGGGAACATAGTGCGGTGTCGGTAACCACCACGCCCCACCGAGTCCCCAGAAGAGCCTGCCTTCAGTGCCGTAAAGTTCCATCGTATACCCGTTGGTATCCATTTTGTCAAAGCGGTGTTGGAGGAGAGTCCCCGTGACGTTGCCCTCATACTGCAGCGTCGCCGTGATATATTCGCCTGCGATTGTCCCCATCCCGCTCGGCGACGGCACGACATCTGTAGCCAGAATCGGCTTCCCGCCCGTCGTCAGATGCGCCACAATGCTTTGACATCTCTTCCCGAAGTGGAGCATGTTGTTGAGCATGTGGGTGCCGATGTTCATCAAACCGTAACCGCCGTAGTAACCTTTCCCGCTGCCGTACATATAGCGCAAGTCACCGATCTTTCCGGCATCAAAGGCTTGTGAGAGTGCCTGCATCGGTGCCCCGACCCTGCCTTGGTGGTGGACGGCGACCTGCACGCCTTTTTCCTTGGCTTTGGCAATCACGGCATCCGCCTGCACGAGGTCAACACACATCGGTTTTTCAACCTCAATATTGACACCATGTTCCAGCACGCGCATGCACAGATCGTAGTGAAATTCCGTGCCGGTGGGGATTGCCACAATGTCGGGTTGGATTTGTCGAATCATCTCATCTAAATCGGTGAACCGTGCAGTGACGTTAACTTCTTCGCCGAGGGTATCGAGCCGTTCCTGAACCAGATCACAGAGTCCGACAATCTCTGTGCGTGGATGCGCATGATATGCCCGTGCTGCTGCCGTCCCGCGTCCTCTACATCCTAAAATTCCGATCCGATATGTTTTCATGATTTTCTCCTTGATAGATATGCCGATAGCGCGTAATCGAACGGTGTCGCGGTGTCCATCTGAACGTAATCGATCTGGCTCGCGCCACAGCCGCGACGGTAACTCTGAATGAACTGGTTCAATTTTTCAAGATAATCCGTTTTCAGCGTATCCGCTTGCGTTGAAAGCGTCTGCCCGGTTTCCATATCCCGAAAGACGACAGAACCCGTGTAAGGGAAGGTAAGTTCAGCAGGATCGAGAAGGTGGAACACGATGACTTCATGTTTCTGATGACGCAGGTGTTTCAGGGCAGAGATGACCTGTGAAGGTTCATCCAGCAGATCGGAGATGACAATCACCAAGCCGCGTCTCACAATCCGTTTGGCGAGTTCGTGGAAGAGACCGCTCAACTGCGTCTCCTGACCGGGGGTAGCACTTTCCAAAGCGGACATAATCGCTCGTAAATGTGTAGCGGCACCCCTCGGTGGAATGTATCGCTGAATCTCCGTGTCAAAGAGTGCTAAACCGACAGAGTCGCGCTGCTTGAGCATAAGATAAGTGAGGGTCGCGGCGAGATAACAGCCGTATTCAAACTTCGTCAAGCCTTCCTCGGCGTGTTTATAGTTCATCGACGCACTTGTATCAAGGAGGATATAGGCGCGGAGGTTTGTCTCCTCCTCAAACTTTTTGACGTAATACCGATCCGATTTCCCGTAGACTTTCCAGTCGATATAACGGATCTCATCGCCGGGCATATACTGCCGGTGTTCTGCGAATTCTACGCTGAACCCTTGATACGGACTTTTGTGTAACCCTGTAACGAACCCCTCAACGACAAGCCGCGCGACGAGTTCCATACCGCCAATTCGAGAGAGCGCAACTGGGTCTAAGTATTTATGAGATGTTTGCATATTCTTTTCCGAGATTATTTAAAAACGGCGACTGACACGGGGCGTTTTGGTGCAACGGTCTGACGAAGTTTTTTAATTCGTTCGATTACTTGTAACGTCTGCGCAGTCATGTAACCCTCGCCGCAATTTGGACAATGGATAGTAGGCACATCTTCGATGACGAGGAGAGACTCGCCTTTACCATAACTTCGGGAGACATAACGCTGACGCGCCCCCTCTTTCCCACATACATCACACTTCATTGTCTAACTCCTCATGATTTTATTTCACATACACGGTAATGATAACCAATTTTCTGCTGAAAGCCAACTTTGTTACGACAACAGCGATCTCCGAACCGAGTGTTCGACCCTCTACGACATATTTCCATTTACCTCTATATGAATCTCTCTGTCTCCTGACAATCTCACCAGTGAGAAGAGCATTTTCTACATCAAAGATTGTGAGTCTATCCTGAACCATTTCATCTTCGGCATGGAGCGTCAAAACATATTCTTGGCTCTGAACCTTTTCCTGGATCTCTTGGAGGATTTGATCAAACATGTCTCCCTATTATAATAAAAATTCGCCTGAATATCAACTGAAATTCGTAAAGTGCAACTTGACACGTGAAACATCTACATGGTATAATCGTATAATCGTGTAACACACTTATTACACAGAGGCGCATCAGAGTATTCTGGCTGCCTCAGTGACCAATACCTATCGGGCGAGACTCATTTTTGGGTAATAGCCAGTGGATAATGCGTTGGCTCTCGCCCTGAGAATAGATGGAGGAAATAGCAAAAGATGGAAATTACAGTTACAAGGTTAAAACGATTATGTGTCAGTTCAATGGTGCTTAGCCTGATGTTTGTCGGTATCAGTTTTGCTGAAATTGACTTTGCAGATTGTGTCGGCATGTGGCTCTTTGATGAGGGAAATGGTAAGACCGTCGAAGATTCCTCTGGAACGGGGAATGATGGCGCGATTGAGGGAGGTGCCAAATGGGTTAATGGTAAGTTTGGCAAGGGTTTAAGTCTTAATGGCTCGGATGCTTATGTGGAGATTGCACACGATGATTCTTTGAATGTTGGTGCCGAACATACAATCGCCTTTTGGTTTAAATTAGATAAGCCTCCCGGTGGTGGCATGGCTGTGATAACCAAAGATGATTGGGCACCCGGATTTTGGTGGGATGCGGGTAGAATCCGACATCACACGCATGACCCCGGCGGCACGCTTCACTTTATCGATGCCCCTTGGAAGCCCGATACAGACTGGCATCACGTTGCTGTTACGTGGGATGGTGATGGGTTCGGCGTATATATAGACGCCGATCAGATCGGCGATGGGGTAACGACACCAAACTTAGGAAGGAACCCGTTAACCGACAAACCCTTTCTCATCGGTATCTATTTAGCCACCGGACAACACGGTCAATGGGGAGAGTTCTTCGCCGGAATCGTTGACGACGTTGCCATCTTCAGTGTGGCGTTGGATGAAGATGACATTAAAACCCTCATGAATGACGGATTAGCAACTGCGGCTGATATTGAACCCTTAGGTAAACTCACAACGACCTGGGCTGATATCAAAACCGATTAATAGACGCCGAAACCAAAGATTGCGTTGGTTGATAATTTGCCGATACTTGTGCCGCCGCGTCCGATTCCAAGCGGCATGGGTTCCTTCGCGATGTTCCTCGATCCAAGCGGAAACTGCATTGGTCTGTATCAACCTAAGGCGTGATTGTCTGTCATCTGGGTATAAAATCGCAGTGTTAATGCATGGACTCACAAAAAAATAGGGTGGTGAACTGAGTTTCACCCCCCTGTTTCTTTAAACCATACAGGCAATTTTATGTAAGTACAGGCTTCAGCCAACGCTTTGCCGTTTCGATGTCCATACCGGTCCGTTCAGCATAATCTGCAACCTGATCCTCACCGATCCTTGCAATACTGAAATACCGAGACTCTGGATGCGCGTAATACCATCCACTTACAGATGCGGCAGGAAACATCGCCAGACTTTCTGTAAGAGATATCCCCGTATTTTCTGGGACATTCAGCAGGTCAAACAGCACCCGCTTTTGATTGTGATCTGGACAGGCAGGATAGCCCGGTGCCGGACGTATCCCACGGTATTTTTCAGCAATTAAAGCCTCGTTATCCAATGCCTCATTTGGTGCGTACCCCCAAAGTGTCGTCCGCACGTATTGGTGTATCTGCTCTGCGAACGCCTCTGCCAATCGGTCTGCAAGTGCCTTTGCCATGATGCTGTTATAATCGTCGTGTTGCTGCTCAAACTCAGCACAAAATTCAGGGACACCGATGCCCGTTGTTACCGCAAACCCCCCTATATAATCCTGAACACCAGTCGTTTTCGGTGCGATAAAATCGCCAAGACTGAGATTCGGTCTCATAAAGGGTTGTTCCGTCTGTTGACGGAGGTGATGCAGCGTTGCGAGCGTTTCTGTGCTCGCCGCATCTGAGTCCTGTCTTGCACCGCAAGACGGTCTTGTGCATCAAGTCGGTGCCGCTAAAGTCGCGGGCGTTTCTGTGATCGCCGCACCTGCGTAAATCTCGGTATCTTCACCGACACCGTTTGCCGGGAACAAGCCGACAACGCCACGTGCTTTAAACCGTTTTTCTCTCAGGATGATGCGAAGAAGGGCTTCAGCATCTTTAAGGAGTTTACGCGCTTCCTCACCGACTTCCGGGTTGTCTAATATATTGGGATATTTGCCGCGGAGCCCCCAGGTTGTAAAGAATGGACTCCAGTCGATATAGTCAGCTAGTCTCGATAACGGATAGTCGTCATAGACTTGCGTGCCTATAAAACGCGGCGTCGGCGGTCGGTAATTTTGCCAGTCCAGTGCCGACCTACGTTCCCGTGCGACACTGAACGGAAGTAAATTCGCCTGTTTCCGGTTCTTCGCACGCCGTTCTCGAATATCCGCGTATTCTTCGCGCTTCTGCTCGGTAAATGTTTTCTGTTTCTCAGGGCTCATCAAGTTGCTGACAACCCCAACGCTTTGGGAAGCGTCTTTGACGTGGACTGTTAAGCCGGTATAGACAGGTTCAATCTGAACAGCGGTATGTACCTTTGAGGTCGTCGCGCCACCAATAAGGAGCGGCATGCGGAAGTCTTCACGTTCCATCTCTTCAGCGACGTTTACCATTTCATCTAATGATGGCGTGATGAGCCCACTCAACCCGATAATATCTGCGTTTTCGCTGCGTGCCGCCTCCAGAATATCTTCCGCAGGGACCATCACCCCGAGGTCAACAATATCGTAGTTATTGCATCCGAGCACAACGCCGACGATATTTTTCCCGATATCGTGAACATCACCTTTCACGGTTGCCATTACAATTTTGCCTCTCGATTGAATTCCCCCTTCCGCCTGTTCCAGCTCAATATAGGGGATGAGATGCGCAACCGCCTTCTTCATCACACGCGCGCTTTTCACCACTTGCGGTAGGAACATTTTGCCGTCCCCGAAGAGTTCCCCGACGCGATTCATTCCATCCATCAAGGGCCCCTCAATCACCTGTATCGGACGCTCATACTTTTGCCGCGCTTCCTCTGTGTCGGTTTCCACGTATGTAAGGATGCCTTCGACGAGGGCGTGTCGGAGCCGCTCTTCAACCGGCAATTTTCGCCATTTTCGACTGACCTGCTTCTTTTTACCTTTCCCGTGGAGCGTGTTCGCCAGATCAACGAGTCTATCTGTCGCATCCTCTCGGCGGTTGAACAAGACATCCTCTACGGCTTCTAAAAGCGGCTTGGGGATATCGTCATAGACGGCGAGCTGCCCAGCGTTGACGATTCCGAGGTCCATGCCAGCGTTGATCGCATAATAGAGGAACGCTGCGTGCATCGCCTCGCGCACCGTATCGTTGCCTCGGAACGCAAAGGAGATGTTACTGACGCCACCGCTCACCAAAGCACCCGGACAAGTCGCTTTGATCTCGCGACACGCCTCAATGAACGCCTTCGCGTATTCGTTGTGTTCTTCAATACCGGTTGCAACCGCGAAGATATTCGGATCAAAGATGATGTCTTCCGGCGGAAACCCGACCTGTTCTGTCAACAGACGGTACGCCCGCTGACATATCTCCACCTTCCGTTCATAACTATCGGCTTGTCCATCTTCATCGAACGCCATAACGATAACGGCGGCACCATACCGACGGACCTGACGCGCTTTTTCTAAAAAATCTTCTTCTCCCTCTTTCAGGCTAATAGAGTTAACAACCCCTTTTCCTTGAATACACGCCAATCCCGCTTCTATGACTTCCCAGCGGCTGGAGTCGATCATGATCGGCACGCGACTGATGTCGGGTTCCGCCGCAATGAGGTTAAGGAACTTCACCATAGCCGTTTTAGCATCCAACATCCCCGCGTCCATATTAATATCAATAATCTGTGCCCCGTTTTCCACCTGGTCTCGCGCGACCTCTAAGGCGGTTTCGTAGTCTTCGTTCTTAATCAGCGTCTCGAATCGACGCGATCCTGTTACGTTTGTCCGTTCCCCAACGTTAACAAAGAGAGAATCAGACGTGACGTTGAACGCCTCTAAGCCGCTGAGACGGCAGGCGCGTTGTTGTACTTTAGGGGTTCGCGGTGGGTATTCAGCAGCGATTTTCGCAATCATTTCGATATGTTCAAGGTGGCATCCGCAACAGCCGCCAACGATATTAACCCACCCGTTTTTTGCGAACTCGTGTATCCAACGTCCCAACTCTTCCGGGTCCTGTGTGTACTGACCGAGCTCGTTGGGAAGTCCCGCGTTCGGATAACAGATAGTCGGGATGTCGGCTATTTTTGCCATCTCAGCGAGGTGTGGCCGAAGTTGTTGCGAACCGAAGCCGCAGTTCAACCCGACGGCAAGTGGGTTCGCATGCCGGACAGAGTTCCAAAAGGCTTCAATTGTTTGCCCAGAAAGGTTTCTACCGCCCCCGCCGCTTCTGTCAGAGGAGATGATGAGCGGGAGGTCGATATTTCGTGCTTCAGCGAGGGTTTGTATCGCGAAGAGAGCGGCTTTACAGTTTAATGTATCCATGACAGTCTCAACGAGGAGGATGTCAGCACCGCCGTCGATGAGGCCCTCTGCTTGGGTTGTGTAGGCAGCAACGAGCTGTGAGAAGGTTATGTTCCGGTACCCTGGATCGTTCACATTTGGGGAAATGGAGCAGCTCCGATTGGTAGGCCCCATGCTTCCAGCGACGTAGCGAGGTTTCTCTGGGGAAGTCCATTTATCTGCGACCTCGCGGGCGATGAGTGCAGCTTCGTAGTTTACCTGATATGCGATGTCCTGCAGTTGGTAATCCTCCATGGATACAGATGTACTCGTGAAGGTGTTTGTTGCGATGATGTCCACACCGGCACTGCAGTAGTCGGAATGTATTTCCTTGACGATGTGTGGTTGTGTGATAGAAAGTAGGTCATTGTAGCCTTTGAGTTCAGATGGGTGATCGGCGAACGGGGCACCCCGAAAATCTTCTTCTGTGAGTCGATAGGTCTGCAGCAACGCCCCCATCGCCCCGTCGAGCACCAGGATCCGCTTCTTCAGTTCATTTTTAAAATAGGTTATGCGTTGAGAATCTACCATAGTATATATTACGTCCTCTTTCGTATTCGCTCGGCTGAAAGCGTTTACCCATTCACCATGTTGTATAGTATACTACAGGATAGACAGGTTTGTCCACTTTTTTTAAAGGCTATAACTTCCAAAGGCTATAGAAAAAACCGTGCAAAAACGAAATCAGAAACGTCAAGATTCATCATACACACATAAATACGCCATCCATTTTGATATACTGCCAGAGATTTCTTATCTCAATGAAGACCTACCCGTCTTAATAGCGGATCTTCTGCCAATTTTTCACGGATTTCCAAGAGATGTCTGGATATCTGAAAAATGGGTAGACGAAGGCCTCGACTTTTGCCGGGTTGTTTTCTGGGTGTGTTCCGAATCCCCGGACGCCATTAAAACCTTCGGCAACTGGTTTCAGGCAATATTCCGAGAACCCGCCGTCTCCGAAGTTTTAGAACGTCTCGTCACGCATGCCTTAGATGACCCCAAGGATATAGAGGTTATCCTGACGGATTGGACGCGCGTGGCGAATTGAGAACGCGGCATAAATAGTGTTGACACCCGCAAATAGATTATGCTATAATATTGAGGTAGAAATCAGTTCTCCAACAAGGTAGTTAGGTAAAACAGGAGATGGGTAATGATCCGACGAACCCTTTGGATCGCTATGCTGGGAAAGTTTGTGCGCCTTCAAAATTTACTATTAATACTGATGTCTCTCTCAGTGCTGTTCGTTAGCGAGGCACATCCGCAAACTGTTGATGAAATCTTCCAGAATTTCAAAACGGCGTATGCGAAATCTAATAATTTCAGTGCGAACTTTGAGGAAACGACGCTCTTCGCGAAGAACAAAAGTGTCGCTCGTGGACGGTTTATATTCGGGAAACCGAATCTGCTTCGTAAAGAGTATGTCGACCGGAACGATACGTCAAAGGTGGTCCAACTCACTGTTTTAGACGGCGAATACGGATGGACATATACACCGATACTCAATCAAGTCAATAAGATGAAGTGGAACAATCCAGAACGTCGGGAGCTGTTGCCGGGTATTGGGGCATCCCTTGAAGATGTTCAGAAAAACTACGATATGACACTTGTTCCTGACGAATTTGCGAATCCAAAAGGGGTCCATCAAATTGAATTGGTGCCTAAAGTTCACATGGTGAACACGAACGCCAAGGAAACCCTTCAAATCTGGGTAAAATCCGGTGAGTGGCTCCCCGTGCAATTTGGCTACGAAACCGAATTTGAAGATGGGACGCGTCAAAGTGTGATTGTTACGCTTACAGAGATTAAACGAGATAAAAAACTCGCACCGGATCTTTTCAAGTTTGTGGTGCCTAAAGATGCCGAGGTAATAGATCTCTCCGAAAATTAGGAACGGATCTCTTATACCGAGATAATTCCTACTTTTCGAGAACACATTATGAATTTCGGTACCCTTTTGCGGTTGGCAAATCTCCTAACCATTTTACGGCTTTTCCTCATCCCCCCGTTCATATACTGTTTTCAGGCTGATATGACGGGGGCTGCGCTCACTATTTTTGCTGTCGCAGCACTGACCGATCATCTTGACGGTAAAATTGCTCGAAAGCAAGGTGTGACGGGCTTCGGAAAATTTATGGACCCGCTCGCTGATAAGTTGTTAATCGGTGCTGCTTTAATCTGTTTAACTCTCTTCAAGCACGTTGACAGTGGACTCATTCCGGTATGGATGGTTTTTGTTATCATCGGTCGTGAAGTTCTCGTTACCTTCCTGCGGATTGTTTTCATGGCAAAGTACGGGCAGGTCGTCTCGGCAAACCAATGGGGAAAATACAAGATGACTTCACAGCTGATCGTCATCATCATCGGGTTAACCCTACTCGCATTTCAAGACTATCTAAACGCGGCACTGATTGTGCAAAGTCGAGGTCCCATCTACTTTATGATGTATATCCCCTTAGTGCTCACAGTCGGATCCGGACTGGAATTTCTCGTTAACAATCGTAAACCTTTATTCGCCTTGTTCCAGGCAACCCGTTACGACCCAAAAGCAGGTGCGTGATGGATACAGCCAAAAGCACAGTCATTCGCTGTTTTGTAGCAATTGAGATCCCAGAATCGATACAAGCATTGCTGAAGTCGGTGCAAACGGACCTTCAGCCCCAGATTCACAAGGCTTCATGGACAAAACCCGGAAACTTTCACCTCACCTTGAAATTTCTCGGTGATGTTCATCCTGAAGCAATCAATGATATAAGTGACGCCATTCAGCGCGTGACAGATACACATCCGTCATTCTCCATTGCCTTCGGAGGCATCGGGGGGTTCCCGAATCTCGCTCGTCCGCGTGTCATTTGGATGGGCGTAACGCAGGGGGCATCGACCGTGTCACGCCTTGCAAAAGCCGTGAACCGTGAATTGACACATCTCGGTTTCTCAACAGACACTCGTTTTCACTCACACCTTACGCTGGCGCGGCTGAGAACCGCGACAAATCTTAAACCGTTAAAGAACATTCCACGTAAATATGATACAATCGTTGGCGGATCAATACGTGTAAACGAAATCACACTCATGCAGAGCCGACTTCACCCAAATAGGGCAATCTATACGCCTTTAAGCGTCCATCATTTTTCGGCGTAATGCGATGCTCAAAGCACCTATTTTCCACAGCAGGTGCAATATAAGGAGAATGTAAAAACATGCAAGATACACAGAAACAAAAAGCCATTGATGAAGCGATTTCACAGGTAGAGCGTGAATTCGGTAAAGGGTCTATCATGCGCTTCGCGGATAACGAAGTTGTGCCGGTTGAAGCCATCCCAACGGGTTCTCTCGCGCTTGACCTTGCTCTCGGTGTAGGCGGTGTCCCGCGCGGCAGAATCACCGAGGTATTTGGACACGAAGGCACTGGGAAAACCACCTTGGCACTCCATATTGTCGCCGAAGCACAAAAGTTAGGGGGCACGGCGGTGTTCATTGATGTTGAGCACGCACTCGATACCACCTACGCTCGCAATATCGGGGTCAACATGGAAAATCTACTCATCGCACAACCCGATGCCGGCGAACAAGCCTTAGAAATCGTCGAAACGCTTATCCGCAGTGGTGCGATTGACTTGGTAATCGTTGACTCGGTAGCGGCTTTGACCCCTCAAGCCGAAATTGAGGGTGAAATGAGCGACGCACACGTCGGTTTATTGCCCCGTTTAATGTCTAAAGCCCTACGGAAACTGTCGGGTGTCACGAACAAATCCCAAACCTGTGTTATCTTCACAAATCAGATTCGGCAGAAAATCGGGATTATGTTCGGGAACCCAGATACAACACCGGGGGGACTTGCTCTCAAGTTCCACGCTTCCGTCCGTTTAGAACTCCGACGCGGTACCCAGATTAAAGATGGGAATGAAATTCTTGGAAGTGGTGTCCGGGTCAAAGTGGTGAAAAATAAAGTGGCACCCCCTTTCAAAGAGGCAGAATACGATGTTACTTTCGGAAAAGGCATCTCTAAAGAAGGAAATCTCTTGGATATTGCCGTTGATAATGAATTGATTCAAAAGAGTGGTTCCTGGTTTGCTTACAACGGTGAACGCATCGGTCAGGGTAGAACGAATGCCAAGAAATATCTGGAAGAGAACCCAGAGATTGCGACGGAAATCGAGGCGAAGATACGGGAAACACTGAGTGTGGCACCAGAATCTACTGCGGGTGCGATTCCCGAAGACGAAACTGACGATACGACAGCGTAAGAAAGGCATGGCAAAGTTTTCATACTTTAGCACGCCTGAGGACGCATTGTTTGTATAGCGAGGTAAGCACACCTCGCTATACAAAATCCTTGAAAACTCCCGAAAAAAAAACAAAAACATCAATTTTTCTTGACACGATTTTTTCGGTACGCTATACTCTAAATAAACAGGGTGGGTCGATCAAACAGAAACCCGTCTGAACACAGTTATCCGCGTATCTGACTTTCACCGCTACGAGTGGAGTCGAAAAATCGTTTTGGAAAGTGAGAACTTCATGTATGGCTATCAAAAGAGGAAATTCCATGGATTCCTTTGAGGAGCAAGAGAATTGCGATGCTGTTTGGTATCAACAGCAAATTCGCACACTCCAAGGGACGATTGACATGCTCGAAGCTGAGCTTGCCAGCATGCGACAACAACAGCGTGCTGTCTATGTCAAGGATCTTGAAACTCGACTCTATGAAATGCAGCGTGAGTTAATGACGGCACACCGTCGGAATAAGAAACTCACGAACATGCTACAAGAGGCGAAAGAGAAACTCCAGATCCTCAAAGAAAAGGTCGCCCAACTCAGCGCACCCCCCAATAATTACGGAGTCTTCCTCGCTTCAAACGAAGATGGCACCGTCGATATCGACATTAGCGGTAGAAAATGGCGCGTGAATCTCGATCCGGCACTCAGGGATACAGACCTTGCGGTCGGACAAGAGGTTATTGTTAATAGCGGAATGAACGTCGTTAATATTAAAACTGCCGAAAAGCATGGCGATGTCGTTAAAATCAAAGAACGGATTGCGGATGAACGCGCCATTGTGAGCCTTCGCACCGATGAAGAACGAGTCGTCAGAATAGCGGAATCCCTCAAAGAGGAACCCCTGAAAGCCGGGGATCACGTCCTTCTCAACCATACGACCAGTATGCTTATGGAAAAACTTCCAAAACGAGAAGTCGAAGATCTGCTACTTGAAGAGGTCCCAGACATCGGTTACACCGATATCGGTGGACTCGATACACAGATAGAGGCGATTCGCGATGCCATTGAGTTGCCATACCTGTATCCGAAGGAATACAAGGAATTTAATCTCTCGCCCCCAAAAGGGGTGCTCCTTTATGGACCTCCCGGTTGCGGTAAAACTTTGATAGCTCGCGCCGTCGCGAGCAGCATCGCTGAGCGGGTCCGAAAAGAAACAGGCAGGGACGAGGTTCGCGGCTATTTCATTAATATTAAGGGACCCGAACTTTTAAATAAGTACGTCGGTGAAACTGAACGTAAAATCCGAGAAGTCTTCCAAAAAGCGCGCGATAAATCGCGAGAAGGATTTCCCGTTATCATCTTCTTTGATGAAATGGACTCTCTGTTCCGATCCAGAGGCATGGGTATCTCATCGGATATGGAATCAACGCTCGTGCCGCAGTTCCTCTCGGAAATTGATGGTGTTGAGAACCTACGGGATGTCATTGTCATTGGCGCGAGTAATCGACAGGATCTTCTCGACCCTGCTGTTCTAAGACCGGGTCGGCTCGACGTGAAAATTAAAATCGATCGTCCCAATCTTGACGGTGCGAAGGACATCTTCGCCATATATCTGACACCCGATATTCCGTTCTCTGAAGAAACTCGCAAGCAGTTTAATGGGGACACCGAGGCGATCGCGAAGCACTTCATCAATGAAGCGGCAAACGACATGTACGCAACGACTGATGAAAATCGGTTTATTGAAGTGACTTACGCCCGCGGCGAACGGGAAACCCTCTTCTTTAAAGACTTTGTGAGCGGGGCAATGATCGAAAACATCGTTTCACGTGCCAAGAAAACAGCAATTAAACGTTTTATTGGTTCTGATGGGACTGACAAAGGGATACGCCTCGAAGATCTCAGCGCAGCGATTCGAGAAGAATACCACGAAAATGAAGATCTTCCGAACACTACGAATCCTGATGATTGGGCAAAAATCTCGGGCAGGAAAGGTGAAAAGATCGTTAATATCCGTGCTTTGATTAATGAACCCACACAGGAGAAAAAACAGAACGTCCGGGTGACCCGAGGCGGTACATTCCTTTGATGGCTACCAGCGGTCAGATCGGGTGAATCAACGGTATGAAACCCTTATGGGCTTCCCCGTCTACGACAACCCTTTCAGCAGGCGGCAAAACCAAATCGGTAGCCTGCAACAACGGCGCAGGCGGATTTGAGGGACACACTTCAAAGTCGAAACGTCCGTTGTTTTTCCGCAAGGTATAATTAAAAGATGGAAATACCAATAGTAATGGGAACAGAGACTGAGTATGGTATCTCAGTCAAAAATGCACGCGAGCAAGATCCGGTTGCTGCTTCCACCTTGGTAGTTAACGCCTATAAAACTTCAAGGGGTGATATTCCGAGCGCGACTTCTTCTGTCACGTGGGACTATGAACAAGAAAGCCCTTTGATGGACGCTCGCGGGTTTCTCGCGGAGGCGGAAACACCTATCAGCGAGGCAGACACAAATAGTGTCGTCAATGATATATTGATAAACGGCGGGCGTTATTATGTGGACCATGCCCACCCGGAGTATTGCACGCCGGAATGTGCCAACGCACGCGACCTACTGCTCTACGAAAAGGCGGGAGAATTAATATTGGAAGTCAGCAGGGTAACGGCTGAACGCCTTTTGCTTGACAACCAAGAAATTATCATCTATAAAAATAATACTGATTACAAAGGACACAGTTACGGTTCCCATGAAAACTATCTTATGTCCCGTAAAGTGCCGTTTGATGAGATTGTTGATGGGTTGACCCCGTTCCTCGTTACCCGTATTATTATCACAGGTAGCGGCAAAGTCGGGACAGAAAACGGAAGTCGCGAAACAGATTATCAGATTTCTCAACGCGCCGATTTTTTTGAGAAAGAGGTAGGCCTCAGCACTATGGTGAATCGCCCTTTGATTAACACGCGCGATGAACCGCATGCTGATGACCAAATCTATCGACGTTTGCACGTTATCGTCGGCGATTCTAATATGTCCGAACTCAGCATCTATCTCAAAGTTGGTATTACCTCCATAGTGCTTCAGTTGATTGAGAAAGGTGTTGTCGGAAAACAATTCGGTTTAAAGGATCCCGTCGCGGCAATAAAAAGTATTTCACGAGATCTTTCGTGCAAAAATCAGATAGAACTCGCAGATGGCGAGCAGTGGACACCGATACAAGTCCAGCGGGCATACCTCAAACTTGCACAACAACATCTCACAACCGAAGAGCGGACCCCTGTTGTTGAAGATGTTCTCGAAAAATGGCAATATGTGCTTGACAACTTAGAAATCGATCCGATGCGGCTCAGCCAACACCTCGACTGGATCATAAAAAAGAAATTAATAGAGGCGTATCGCAAACGACACGGATACCAATGGACGGACGCGCACGTCCAAATGCTTGACTTACAGTATCACGATATCCGTCCAGACAAAGGACTTTATATTAGATTGCTGAAAAACGGACATGTGAAACGGTTGCTCAGCCACGAAGAGATTGTGCACGCGATGCACTATCCGCCCGTGGATACCCGCGCATATTTTCGGGGTACCTGTTTACGGAAGTTTCCAAATCACATCTACAGCGCAAGTTGGAACTCAATGATTTTTATTGGTAAAGATCGAAGAAGCTTCGATAAAATTATGATGGATCGTCCGCATTTTGGCACACAAAAGATCGTTGGGGAATTGCTGAACAACTGCACAGCAGACGAACTCGTTAAAAAACTCCGAGGTAATTCTTCAAAGTAGCCGTAGGTTTTCATCAATAGAAGGGAATACGTATGATAAATCCAAATATAGACAAAGGTAGAATGGATGAAATAAATACAGACTGGGCGAGTGGACAGCAATCCGAGTTTGTTGTAAAAAACAAGCGTGCGAATCTAAAGATAATTCCCTACATTGGTTGTAAAGCAGGTTTCAAAGATATTTTTGATAAAATAATACCTGATAACCTTGCCTGTCGTATTTATGATATATTTGGAGGAGGAGGGGCATTCTCTCTTTATGCGTGCAATCGGTTTGGATCTCATCGCGTTACCTATAACGACAATAACCCTATCGTTGTGAACCTCATACGGCACGTCCAAACATCTCCAATGCGGTTATGGGAACTGTATAACGAACATTACAATAATTCTTCTACTGAGTATTATTACCAAGTCAGGAATCTATGTTTAGAAAATGGGGTGGAGGGGGCGGCGAACTTCCTTTACCTTGCGAAGAACGCGTTTTCAGGGAAAATCAGATTCAATTCAAGCAACAAATTCAATTCGCCTATCAGAAAAGGCAGCTCATGTCCTAAAGTAAATCTTGATTCATTGTTGAATTTAAGTAAAACCCTTCAAAACTTAACCATAATGAACGAGGATTATAAAGAGTTCGCTTGTGTCGATAACTCCTTTTTATATCTTGACCCTCCCTATTTCAATAATACCAATGGGCATTATAATGGCGTTCTCGATTTAGGTGAGTTCAATCAGTTTTTAAGAACAATTGAATTAAGAAATAAAGTCGTCTTATCCGAACAAAATCACCCGAATATATTTGACCTTCCTGAATCCTACACAGTTCGACCAATTACTTTGATGAGGTCATTGCAGTATTTTACGCAAAATAAAAGCCGAGAAATGATCGCTTTTAATTATTAATAGGGTAAGTGAATGACAAACCAAAATGCAGCTCAAGGGACATATTATGAAAACTTATTTTCTCGCGAGATAGC
The DNA here is from genome assembly GCA_009839745.1 of Candidatus Poribacteria bacterium. Lineage (NCBI taxonomy): Bacteria > Candidatus Poribacteria > Candidatus Poribacteria bacterium. Next base: position 15,559 of record VXPE01000094.1, on the reverse strand, counting down.
CAAAGACCCACAAAATATTAAAAAAATTGCTGAGGCGTTTTCAGAACTTGTTCCGGAAAACCAAGAAATAGAGTTCGTGATACGTGAAGGACAGTATGGAAAAAAATCTGATGTGTTTATTCACACAACAGAAGGTCACAATTTTAAAGCAAGTATCAAGTCATTTAAAGGGACAGGGTTTAATCAAGTTACACGCATGAAAATTGAAGCCTTTGTAGCCCGCTTCGGTCTCTCGGATAACTTTAAACAAGTTTTAGAAAAATCAACGATCAGAAAGGCAAGAAACTCCAGAACAAACTGGATTAGTAATGAGGACACTGATTTTATTCTTCGCGAACTAAACTATAACAAAGCCTTTGATATTCTAAAATACAGTTTACAGGGTGAGAATTCTCCCAAACTTTTTGTATTAATTAAATCGGACGCTCAGATTATTTGGGTCTATAAAATGGAGGAACTACTGGAATTTTTAAGAAAATCAATAAATGTCGAAATCACGCCCAGGGGGGTCATTTCTTTACATTCATGTTTTACAATTCAAAGGAAAGGCGGTAATGGGCCACGTGAAAAACATTCTAAAGATGATTTGGCTCACGGTGGTAACAACATCCAAATAAAAATGAAGTGCCAGTCATTGTCTGAGATGTTAACCCCTATTACGACAATAAAATATAACGATGAGCCGGATTCAGTTTCATAAATAGTTTCATGAAAAACATTTTTAGCACAATTAAATATATAGGTCTCTTACATTTCTCAATTCCAAAACCATTTATTGCGTAACTATAAAAGGAGAAAACCATGTCGACTGAAAAACAACAGGAACAGGTCAATCATCCTGTCGATGAAACCGAAGAGATTGAACTGAATGTCAAATCAAGCGAAATGGACGAGGAGTTCGTCGAAGACTTAGACTCACTTCTTGACGAAATCGATGAAATCCTGGAGGAAGATTCACAGGCATTTGTCGAAAACTATATCCAACGAGGAGGGCAGTAGGAGTGCTTGACCTCGATGATTATGGCACTTCTGACTTTCTCCAAATCCTCAAGCGTCGCCATCCTGAATTATTGGCGATGTCCGATGCGTCTGATGCCGTTTCAAGTGCTCACATATCCGAGTCATCATTGCGTTCTTACGAAGGCACCACCGTTTTAGCGGTTGTTTATAATGCTGGTGTCATTATGGCTGGTGACCGGCAGGCAACAGAAGGGTATCAGGTCGGCGAGCGGCGAATTCAGAAAGTCTATCCAGTGGATCGGCACTCGGCAATCGCTGTTGCGGGTGCCGCTGGTCCCTGTATTGAGATGGCAAAACTCTTCCAAGTTGAGGTCGAATTTTACGAAAAGACAGAAGGGATGAGCCTCAGTCTTGAAGGGCAAGCCAATTTCCTTTCACACTTGGTCCGCTCTAACTTAGCGCTTGCCATGCAGGGCTTAATTGTCTTGCCACTCTTCGCCGGTTATGATCTGAAACGGCAACGCGGTAGAATTTTTAAATACGATGCTATCGGGGGTCGTTACGAGGAAGACACCTATTACGCAATCGGTTCCGGTGGTAAGGATGCCCGTACAACCCTAAAAAAACGGTACACGCCAGAGATTTCGCGTCAAGCGGCATTAGAGATTGTCGCGGAAGCACTTTGGGACGCTGCCGATGAAGATATCGCAACAGGCGGTCCTGATCTCATCCGGAAAATTTTCCCAACGCTTTACACTATTACTGAAGAAGGAGTCGCCGAGATTCCTGAGACTACCGTAGAAGCACTCTACCGGGACCTCATATCGCGCCTCACGTAGGGAACGCAGGAACCTCAGAACACGGATTGACCGGGAAACCCGATCTCCACGTGTAACGAGACCTCCGCGTTCGTCTTTGCTCCTTGGAATCTGAAAGATACAGATATGTCCACACCTTATTATGTTTCACCGGAACAAATCCGTCAGGATAAAGAGGATTTCGTCCGTAGCGGCATCGCCCAGGCGAAAGAGGTCGTCGTCTTAGAATTCCGGGATGGGCTCCTGATGGTTGCCGAAAATCCACGCAAAACGACCTTTAAGATTGCCGAAATTTATGACAGGATTGCGCTCGCGGCGGCAGGTAGAATCGCTGAATACGAGGCATTACGCGTCGCTGGCATTCGCGAATCAGAAATTAAAGGTTTTCGCTACTACCGTGAAGATGTTACCGCGAAATGGTTGACGAACCTCTATTCACAGCACATGGGAGCCGTCGCACAAGCCTGGGACGCGAAACCCTTGGAGATCGAACTCCTTGTCTGTGAGATAGGAATCCCCGATGCCTCAACAAATTCCGGGACGCAGCGAAATCAGATTTACCATATTGCATTTGATGGTATCTATTCCGAAGAGGAGAAGTACGCTGTTATTGGCGGACGTGCCACAACGATCACAGAAATTTTGGAACAGAAGTATACAGATGGTTTAGAAATGTCAGCCGCACTCCGATTGGTAACAGAGACCTTTCAAACCGTTGAAACCGATAGCGAAGATGACTATGAAATCACCCCCGAAACCATAGAAGTGGCATGTCTTGAACGAACCGCCGGACGCCGAAAATTTCGACGACTCTCTACTGATGAGGTGGCAAGGTTGTTCTCCTGATTTTTTTGCTGTGAGGCTATGCGCAGGGTCCAAAGATCGTAAGCCCAAGCAACGCGCCGGGCGGATATACAGAACGGATCGTTCTTGAAAAAAACTGCCTGACTGAACCGCAAGGTAAATAAAAAAATGAAACGTAGAATTTACGGATTAGAAACCGAATTCGGGATCATCTGGACCCCTGATGCCCCGCGTAGAAAGACCCTCACCGTTCAGAACGTCGTGATGTACCTCTTCCGTGAAATCGTCGCTGGGAGAATGTATCCCGATGTCTTCCTGGAAAACGGTGCCAGGTTCTACCAAGACATCGGATGCCACCCGGAATACGCGACCCCTGAATGCGATGATGTTACTGAACTCGTCGCTCACGATAAAGCCGGTGAACGCATTATCACACGACTCGCCAGCACTGCGGAACGGAGCATGCGCAACGACGGGTTCTATGGAAAGATTTCTATCTTTAAAAATAATTTGGATACCCCCGGAAATACTTATGGATGCCACGAAAATTATTTGATGGAACGACATGTGGATTTCCGTCAATTGGCATCGCAGTTGATCCCCTTCTTTGTAACTCGACAGGTTTTCGCAGGTGCGGGAAAAATCAAACCGAGTTATCGGGGTTACTACGCAATTTCGCAACGTGCCGAACACATCCGAGAGGAAATTTCCATCGGCACAACAACGGCACGCGGGATTATCAACACACGCGATGAACCCCATGCCGACCGAGAAAAGTACAGACGCCTACACGTCATCGTCGGAGATTCCAATATGTCCGAGTTTTCGACTTTTTTGAAGGTAGGGACAACCGGTATTATCCTCCGCATGATTGAAGATAACTTCATTGAGCAGCGCTTCGCACTCCGCAATCCTGTCAAAGCGATTCGTGATATTTCCGACGATATTACATGTACACACCCCATCGAACTCCAAAATGGAAAGCGACTCACTGCTGTTGAACTACAGTGGCAATACTTAGAATGCGCAAAGCGATATCTGGAACAAGCCGAATCCGATTCAACAACGAATCAAATAATGGCACGCTGGGAGTATGTCCTGACCTGCTTGGAAAGCGATCCGATGCAGTTGGACAGAGAATTGGACTGGGTCATTAAGTGGAAGTGGCTGCAGACCTACCTCACAAAGCGTGGACTTGAATGGGATGCCCCACAGGTAAAACACTTAGATTTAAAATACCACAACGTGCGTCAGGGCGAAAGTCTCTACTACGCCCTTGAAAACCGATCAGAAACCGAGCGAATCGTTAGAGATGAACAGATTCGCCACGCTGAGCAATTTCCACCTGAACGGACGCGAGCGAAATTTCGAGGAAAATTTATCAAGAAAGTTAACGAGGGAAAAGTCCTCTGCGGTGTCAATTGGAGCTACATTCAACTTTATGAACCGTATCAGATCCTTTACCTCTCAACAGATCCTTTTAAACCCGAATTTGACGAAGCAAGTCGAACAATTTATTCAATCTAAATAGTTGTCGGTCTTCAATAAGTCTGTAAAGTTTCAAGAGATGTTTGACCATCCAAGTGCCTTTTACAACTTTAGGCACTTGCAAACTTTAGTACACTTCAAAACTTTTTTATCTTCCTAACTTTAGCACACTTGCAAACTTTCTGATTCACTGACAACCGATAACTGACAACTAATAATAGGAGGCTTTTGATGTCACAACCGAAGTATGTCTACTTCTTTGGAGGCGGTGAAAGTGATGGCAACGCCACAATGCGCATGCTGCTCGGCGGCAAAGGGGCGAATCTCGCAGAGATGAGCAATCTCGGTATACCCGTTCCCCCCGGTTTCACCATCTCCACTGAGGTTTGTAAATTATACTACGAAAACGATAAACAGTACCCCGCCGAACTTGACGCACAGATCGATGAAAATCTTGCGAAATTAGAAGCCGCGCTCGGCGCGAAGTTCGGTGATACCGAAAATCCACTCTTGCTCTCTGTCCGTTCTGGTGCCGCCGTCTCAATGCCCGGTATGATGGACACGATTCTTAACCTCGGCTTAAATGACGATGCCGTTAAGGGACTTATCGCCAGATCTGAAAACGAACGTTTTGCTTACGATTCATACCGACGGTTCGTCCAGATGTTCGGAAATGTTGTCCTTAATGTCGATCACGACGAGTTTGAGCATCTACTTGAAGAAAAGAAAAAGGCGAAAGGTGTTACATTAGATACCGAATTAGAAGCCGATGATTTAGTGGAACTCGTTCAGGAATTCAAGAACGCTGTCAAACAGCACACAGGTAACGATTTTCCTGATGAACCCCGCAAGCAATTAGACATGGCACGGGACGCCGTCTTTGAATCCTCTGGAAACCAACGGGCGATTACCTACCGCCGTCTCAACGATATTTCTGAAGAACTCGGACGCACGGCTGTCAACGTCCAAGCGATGGTGTTCGGAAATATGGGCGGAACCTCCGGTTCAGGAGTCGCTTTCACGCGTAATCCCTCGACCGGCGCGAACCAATTTTATGGCGAATTTCTCATTAATGCACAGGGCGAAGACGTAGTGGCTGGCATCCGCACACCACTCCCAGTCGTCGAATTGAGAAACATCTTGCCCGAGGCTTATAATGAATTAGTCAATATCGGTTTGCGGCTTGAGAAACACTATACCGACATGCAAGATGTGGAATTTACGATTCAAGACAGTAAGCTCTACATGCTCCAGACCCGTAACGGAAAACGCACGGGTCAAGCTGCCGTCCGTATCGCTGTTGAGATGGTTGAGGAAGGCTTGATCGATAAACAGACCGCTTTGACACGCGTCCCCGCGAACGACTTGGATCAACTGTTGCATCCGAGCGTTGACCCAGCGGCAGACGTTGAGGTTATCGCCCAAGGTTTACCTGCCTCCCCAGGGGCTGCTGTCGGTAAGGTTGTCTTCACCGCACTACACGCCGAAGAACTTGCCGCCGCTGGAGAAAAGGTCATCCTCGTCCGAACTGAAACATCACCAGAGGATATCGGGGGTATGGACGCCGCAGAGGGTATCCTCACGGCACGCGGGGGTATGACCAGTCACGCCGCCGTCGTCGCACGCGGTATGGGAAAATCCTGTGTTGCCGGTTGTTCTGCTCTGTTTATCAACGAAGAAGCCTTGGAATTTTATGCCGAAGGGAAACGCTACGCTGAAGGGGATTACATCACGCTAAATGGATCCACAGGTGATGTTCTCGATGGGCAGGTGGCACTCATCCAACCCGAATTGAGTGGACAATTTGGAACGCTTATGGAGTGGGCAGACGAAGTCCGCTCGTTAGGTGTCCGCACGAATGCGGATACCCCCGAAGATGCCACAAACGCCAGACAATTTGGCGCAGAAGGCATTGGGCTTTGCCGGACTGAGCACATGTTCTTCGGTGCGGGAATTGATGCCATCCGTGAAATGATTCTCGCTGATGAGCCAGCAGAACGCGAAGTAGCGTTGGCGAAACTGCTGCCGCATCAACGTTCAGATTTCATCGGTATCTTTGAGGCGATGGCAGGCTATCCGGTTACGATCCGGACGCTCGATCCGCCGCTTCACGAGTTCTTACCAAAAAGCGAATCCGAAATCCTTGAGCTCGCAGCGCGAATTAACATTGAGCCACAAAAACTCCGTGAGCGTGTTGAAGAATTACACGAATTCAATCCGATGCTTGGACACCGTGGATGTAGGCTCGGTATCGTCTATCCAGAGATAACCGAAATGCAAGCCCGCGCGATCTTTGAAGCCGCTGTTGATGTCTCAAAACGGGGTATCACTGTGTTGCCAGAAATTATGATCCCGCTCGTTGGGCACATCAACGAATTATCCCTACAGCGCGAAGTCGTCGTGGATACCGCTGAAACCGTCTTTAAGGAATCAGGCACCCGCGTCGAATACCTTATCGGCACGATGATCGAATTGCCTCGCGCAGCACTCACTGCTGATAAGATCGCCGCCGAAGCGGAGTTTTTCTCCTACGGGACGAACGACCTCACCCAAACGACCTTCGGGATGAGCCGTGACGACGCAGCGAAATTCCTCGATGCCTACGTCAGAAACGGCGTGCTTGAATACGACCCGTTCCAGGTTCTGGACCAAGATGGTGTCGGTAGTCTCTTGCAAATCGGTTCCGAAAAAGGGCGTGCAACGCGTCCCGATCTGAAAGTCGGTATCTGTGGTGAGCACGGTGGCGAACCGCATTCTGTGAAGTTCTGTCACGGATTAGAATTCGATTATGTATCGTGTTCCCCGTTCCGGGTCCCGATTGCCCGCCTCGCTGCAGCACAGGCTGTGATTGAGGCTGACGCTTAAAGTATAGCGAGGGAGGCGCGCTTTAAAGCGCGCCTTCCACGCACACCGGAATGGACTAAACGGATTTTCTTGTCAAGTGGCAGAACTTTTTGAATAGGCAGAAGTAACAGGCACAGTTCCTGTGCCGTCAGCATTGAAAAGGACAACACATAATGCTAATCGCAGATCTAAATGAAATTGAAGGACGCACCTATCCCGCTCGTAGACGCACCAAAAATCTCGTCGGTGGTGCCTCCCCTATTCAGATAGATGAATTCTGTATGGGGTTCGTCGTCTTAGAACCAAATGGTGGGCAAGTACCGTGGCACAACCATGAACAGGAAGAGATCTATTTCATCGTTGAAGGTAAAGGCGAAATGTGCCTCGGAGAGGAACGCCATACCCTCTCCACGGGTCAGACTGTCTTTATTCCGTCGTGGGTTTTCCATCAATTGACAAACACCAGCGACACACTGATGAAGATGGTTTACTGCTATGGACCCGCAGGCGATGTGGCGCATTGGAAACAGGAACTCGCTGGTACACTCCCAAAAGCGGGTGTTGACGCACCACCACTTCCTGAAGGCGCAGCCCCCCAATGCACTGAGCCAGCGAAGTCCTAATAGAATACTCACCCTCGGTAAGTTAGTTTCAAAACGTGCTATAAATAGCACTACTACAAGCAAAACTGTTCGTAGTAGGGCGATTTATCGCCCGTAAATGACCGAAGTATTTTTCATCCTCATGAGGGATGACATGCCTATAAATAGGTGGCACCTTGCCTTGTGTAACTATTGAATAGACTTCGTATGCATACTAAGGATTATACATGACGAATCATAGCCCAAAAACCCATCGTGTCGGCATCATCATGAACGGCGTTACCGGCAGGATGGGAACGAACCAACACCTCATCCGTTCCATCTTGGCAATCGCAGAAGAGGGTGGCATCCCGATTGGGGACGGCGAAGTGATTATGCCCGATCCATTTCTCGTCGGTAGAAACCCCGCAAAATTAGAGAAACTCTCCGAAACCACCGGCGTTGAGAAGTGGAGCACGGATCTTGATGCGGCTCTCGCCGATGACGCGTATTCTGTCTATTTCGACGCGCAGGTCACGTCTCGCCGAGTGGATGCGGTCGAAGCTGCAATATCTGCAGGAAAAGATATCTACTGTGAAAAACCGACGGCTACGACGACTGCCGATGCCTACCGCCTCTATGAACAAGCGGCAAAAGCCGGACTTAAAAATGGAGTCGTTCAGGATAAGCTCTGGCTACCGGGTATCCAGAAACTGAAACGCTTGATAGACGCAGACTTTTTCGGAAGGATTATTGCTGTCCGCGGCGAATTCGGTTATTGGGTCTTCCAAGGCGATGCGATCCCGACGCAGCGTCCGTCGTGGAACTACCGCGTTGAAGACGGTGGGGGTATTATCCTCGACATGTTCAGCCACTGGCGATACGTCATCGATAACCTTTTCGGTGCCGTTAAAGGGGTTTCTTGCATCGCTGCGACCCATCTACCCCAACGGTGGGATGAGGAAGGTAAACCCTATACGTGCACAGCAGAAGATGCCGCTTATGCAACGTTTGAGTTGGAAAACGGAATCATCGCGCATTTTAACTCGTCTTGGGCAGTCAGAGTCCGTCGAGACGATCTGCTGACGATACACGTGGACGGCTTGAATGGATCTGCGATTGTCGGTTTGAGAGATTGTTGGATTCAACCCCTCTCTGGCACCCCGCGTCCCGTTTGGAATCCCGATATCGAACAACCGATCAAATTCTTCGATGGATGGCTCAAGGTTCCTGAACAGGAAGAGTATGAAAACGCATTCCGAGCGCAGTGGGAACTCTTCCTCCGACATGTTGTCGCCGATGAACCCTTCCCGTGGACGCTGCTCGCTGGCGCGAAGGGTGTGCAATTGGCAGAGAAGGGCATGGAATCGTGGCAGACCCGAAAGTGGGTAGAATTACCTGAATTGCGTTCGCTTTAAACTTCGTGGACCAAGGTAGTCTTGAGGTCTACCCAATTTATTATGGCACAAAATGTAACACTCCAAAAAATTGATGAATATCGCTGGCGGATCCCAAAAAGCTACATGAAAGGCATGCGTGTGGACGGAATTGTCTACGCCAACGAGAAACTCCTCGAACACGCCAAAAACGAGGAGGCACTGCAGCAGGTCGCAAACGTCGCGCATCTCCCCGGGATTGTCGGGCACTCCCTCGCTATGCCCGATTTGCACTGGGGCTACGGCTTCGTCATCGGTGGCGTCGCGGCGACCGATCCAAAAGCAGATGGTGTCGTCTCCCCGGGTGGTATCGGGTATGACATCAACTGTGGTGTCCGCCTGATTCGGACGAACCTCGATGTCTCGCAACTTGAAGGAAAGCGGAAAGCACTCGTCGCCAAGTTGTTTCAAAACGTTCCGTGCGGCGTAGGTTCAAGTGGTAAAATTCGGCTCACTGTCCAAGAAGAGCGGCAGATGTTAGAAAAAGGCGCGCTTTGGGCAATCGAACGAGAATATGGTCATGCAGGAGATCTCGACTTTACAGAAGCGACCGGTTTTCTCCAACACGCAAACGCCGACGCAGCGAGCCAGCGTGCGTTGGAACGCGGCAAAAACCAACTCGGCACCCTCGGTTCGGGGAACCACTTCCTTGAAGTGCAAACCGTCGACCGTATTTTTTACCGGGAAGCCGCTGACGCGATGGGGTTGAGTGAGGGCAATATCTGCGTTATGATCCATACAGGTTCGCGCGGTTTCGGCTACCAGATCTGCGATGAACACGTCAAAAGTTGGGTCAAAGTCGCCGAGCGATACGGCATAAATCTCCCCGACCGACAACTCGCCTCCGCACCGATCAACTCACCAGAGGGACAGGATTACATCACGGCGATGGCGTGTAGTGCCAACTACGCATGGAACAATCGACAGTGTATTATGCACCTCGTCCGCCAGACCTTCATGCAGTTCTTTGAGACGACAGAAGACGAGCTCGGCTTAGAACTCGTCTACGATGTGGCACATAACATCGGAAAGTTTGAGAAACACAAAGTTAATGGTAAAGAACGCGAACTCTTTGTCCATCGCAAAGGCGCGACGCGTGCATTCCCAGCAGGACATCCTGAGATCCCCGATAAATACCAGAAAGTCGGTCAACCCGTCTTAATTCCCGGCGACATGGGAACTGCCTCTTACGTGCTTGTCGGTAATCCAGGCGCGATGGCAGAGACGTGGGGCACGACCTGCCACGGTGCCGGTAGGGTTCTCTCGCGCCGAAAGGCGATCGCCTTGACAAAGGGACGTTCTATCCAGAAAGATTTGGAGGCACAAGGTATCTACGTCCGAGCAGAAGGCAGACGGACGCTCCAAGAAGAGGTCCCCGAAGCCTACAAAGACGTTGACGAGGTCGTCCGTGTCGTTGACAAAGCGGGGCTTTCTCGTCGTGTCGCACGCCTCCGTCCCATCGGTGTTGTGAAGGGTTGAAAATCTGAATCGCGGATTCAGCGGATTACGCAGATTGCGCGGATTTTTAGGTATGCGATGTTGTAGTCTCCACACGGATGACAGTTGTATAACTATCAGATAGATGTTGGGTTTCACGTTATTCAACCCAACCTACAGTCCGAAACCGACGGAAATCAACGGTTGATTGCTACTTCTAATGTGTATTTTTTTATCATAGCATGTCCAAAAAATAGGCAATATCCTGAAAAATTGCTCAAAACAGCCCATTTTCGATTGGCACGGAACTTGCTTAGATCTATGTGAGCCTCCTTGGGTAAGCCGGAGCCATAATTCCTATAAGGTGTCCCTTGCAAGTTCCCTGTTGCATGCGTTAGTTCAGTTGAAATCCCTGAAACTCTTGGAACCGATGAGGAATGTGGTTTCCGGCTCCTTTTTTATTTCCCTTATTCACACAACAATCGACTTTTTTCAAACTTATGAAAAATGGTTGGCAACATACGTTCTAATTGACTTTTCCCGGAATTGCCACTGTTTTGACACGCACAATTCAGGGTTACCTCCCTGCAGTGTCAAAACGAATACGAACCATAAATTGCAGTTAGTGGTCCGTCAGTAGTTTCCGATTACGTCAGAGCGAGCCGCGCTTGCATACAGTTCGGAGAATTGTTGCTCGTTTCTCGCGAAAGCCAGTCCATCCGAAAAAATCCTAACTCCCAGAGAAATTGAGTGGGATTCGAGTACCAACTTGTAAATGCGAAGTTAGTGAAAAAAATCAATAGGTGAAGCACAAATTAAATGCACATTTCGGGCAGAGGTTCGTTTCCGCAAGGCTTTTCACATAAAGTAAAGGACCCTCAGGAGAAATCTTTAGGGTAGAGTTTGTGCGGGAGAAGTTGAGAAAGGCACTGCTTTTGGCTTTTTCCGCACGTCCTTGATATTCGGTTTGTATTTGGAAGGAGGCATCAATAGTGTTGAAAATACTTCGGTCTTTACAAGAAGTTATGGTTGGATGTGCTGTTGTGATGCTCTCTCATTTTGCAATAGGAGATGCTGCTGCGAATGAGTGGCGGGTGATCTCCGAACTCCCAACACCGCGAGGTGAATTCGCAACCGCTGTAGTAGATCGTAAGATTTATCTCATCGGTGGCACGCCCCTTGAAAATCTGCGAGGTGTTCGGCGTGAAAATGAACCTGGTATTTGGAAGGGTCCTTTTGGGATGACCCTGGTGGAGGTTTATGACCCACAAACCAACACGTGGCAGAGACTCACAGATATGCCGACTGTCCGCTCCGGTGCTAAGGCGGCAGTTGTTAATGGCAAGATCTATGTCTTGTCAGGAAGAGTGGGGAAGGATAGGCAGGCGGTGAATCTCAAAGTTCTGAAAGTCGTCGAGATGTACGACCCGCAAACCGACACATGGGTCAGAAAACAGGACATGTCCCGTCACCGTATGGCATTCGGCATCGGGGTGATTGCTGGCAAAATCTATACCATTGGTGGGACTACTGATGCTAAGCCTGGGGATCCGTGGCGCGTCGATCTTGTGGAAGTCTATGATCCTGCCACCGATACCTGGGCAAAGCGAGCCGACATGCCGACACGACGCCGTGCCGTTAAGGCAGCGGTTATTCGGGACACCCTTTACGCCATCGGTGGGGGTGGGTGGCCACCAGCTGGGGCTGGAGGTCCCTTCCTTGGGACGATTGAGGTCTATGAACCGAGAATCAACCGGTGGACGAAGAGACCTGAGATGCCCAATCCGAGAACGGTATTTTTTTCAGTCGTTATTGACGAGAAAATCTATCTCATTGGAGGGTTGCGAGCGGGTGATAGTCACCCTGCCCCTATTGAAGTGTATGAGCCGGCCACTGAGAGATGGCGTTTGGTTTCTGCGAGGTCAACCATAAAGTCGCCATTTGGTGTAGCGGCGGTCAACGGCAACATTTATATCTTTGGAGGCAAGACAGAAAATCGGGAACTTTCTCCAATCGTTGAAGTCTTTGATACCGGTTTTCGTAATGTCGAGGCGCGTGGAAAACTTCCCACGCGCTGGGGTCAACTCAAAGTAGAATACCAAGGACAATCTCAAAGAGATTAACAATTGCTACAACTCTAAATTTTGAGAAACTGAGGATTTTTTTGAAAAAATACATCTTACTTACATTGATTCTGACTGTTATTGTTATCGGTCCCTTTGCTTACCAAAAATGGAGTGAGGCGAAACGGTTACAACACATTAGAGAGACAAAACAGCTCGCTTCTCAGATTCAGGCGACATCTTTGACGGACTATCTCCACCAGTTGAAACAGGTTTCACCAGACGGCACACCCCTCCTTCTTTTCACGGGTAATACACAAGCACAACTGGAGCCGTGCGGTTGCTTCATCGGGCAATCCGGTGGACTACCGAGGCGTGCAAAAGCAACGGGAGGGGTGTCGGTGGCACATCACAATCTCGTCAAATCCTTGGAAACTTATGCTGCTCTCGACGTAGTAGGTGAACGCGACGAACACTTCAATGAAAACGTACAAGGTATCAGATTCCAGAGAAACGATAAATCTGCGTTTCTAAAGTTAATCCAGGGCAATTATGACGCAGTCCTGTTAGGAAGTCACCAAGACACACAGTTCCTTTCACTCTTACGTTATATTGATGCCCCATTTGTTGTCCCGATCTATTCCGCAAGGGGACACAATGGCGATGTCATTAATGCGGGATTGCTCTGGTATACGGCGATGCGTCCTTTTGATGCCTTTTTGGTGCCAACGAACTCGGTGAGCGATCTGTACGGTCGATTCGTCTATAAGAAGGACGTTTTTCAACTTACACATGGGAAGAAATAATCCAGCGAATCCTCAGTCTACTTGGAGATCTTCAAAATCGTAAGGTATCCCAATCTAAATCCACGAAACATCGTCTGCTTTTTCGGAAACATTACAACCCGGTATGCGGTGAAATTGAGGCCGAAGCATTCATGCTCTCAAGGGTTCCGACGTCGGTTGATATGGAGCAAGCGATTGCCATGACCCTTTTGGAGGAACACACACCGATGGCGGTAATACAACCTGCGCGGAGGAGCAATATTGCATATCCAGCCAAGACGGATAGGGGCACTGGCACTACCAGTGCATCTGATGGATGCTGAGCCAGTAGCTCTCACGCAAGTGCGGGAGAAGTCTGAGAAGGTAACACTTCTCTTTTTTCCCGCACACTACTGACATCCTACTTATGTCGATAGGAGGAACTGATGATGTTCAAAACACTTCAGTCTCTACGATGGCTTGTGGTTTTAGTGGTTATTATTTTATGCCTTGTAACCACAGAGAACATTGGCGCAGAAAAATGGCAAGTAATTTCTGAACTTCCAACGGGGCGATTGGCGTTCTCGACCGCCGTCGTTGATGGTAAAATTTATCTCATCGGCGGCACCCTCTTTGAAAACCAGGATGGTCCCTTTGGACTGTCAACTGTTGAGGTGTACGATCCGAAAACCAGCACATGGCGGAGAGTCGCCGATATGCCGACGGCGCGCGCACTGCCCGCAACGGCCGTCGTTGATAATAAAATCTACGTCATCGGGGGTTATAGTGGAATAGACAGATTCATTGTGAATCAAAAAAATCTGGACGTTGTTGAAATGTACGATCCACAAACCGATACGTGGGTCAGGAAACAGGGCATGTCGATTCCTCGTAAACAGTTCGGTGTGGGTGTGGTTGCTGGCAAAATCTATGCCATTGGTGGGTATGTCCACCCAAGGGATCAGAAACCTAGGGCTCCGTGGCGCATTGATCTCGTGGAAGCCTATGACCCTGCCACCGATACGTGGGTGAAGCGGGCAAAGATGCCGACGAAACGTGATGGGTTTGGTGTAGGGGTTGTCAACAATCATATTTATGCTATCGGTGGACGTGGGTGGCCGCAAGTGGGTCCTGGAGGCCCCTTTTTAAAGGTCATTGAGGAATATAATCCGAAAATCAACCGCTGGAGACAGAAGAATGAGATGCCAGCCCTCAGGCTTTCATTTTCGACAGTTAATTTCGGGGGTGCAATCTATCTGGTTGGGGGTTTCATTTGGCAGAACAGAACCCCTCAGTATCTGGCAACTGTGGATGTCTATAATCCAGAGACAGACGAATGGAGTGATATTCCACCAATGCCAATACCCCTTATACCTTTTAGCACAGCGGTGGTCAAGGGTAAAATCTATGTCTTCGGTGGCACAGGAAAAAACAGGGAACGTTTTACCAGTGTAATGGTATTCGGGATGGGCTTTCGTGCCGTCACAGCGAATGGAAAACTCCCAACTCACTGGGGAGCGTTGAAGACAGAACGTCAAAATTAATCCTGCCAGTTTAAACGATGCTAAATCATTAGAACTTGTTCGTCACTCTTCTTCTACCCTTCCACTTGGCATCCGTCAGTCGATGGGTTCCGATATTGTTAGGAATCAGAATTCCCTCCTATAAAAAACTCCCAGTAGCAGTGATCTCCGAATCTTGACCTTCGACAAAATATCTACACACCTTGAGAGAAATTTGTGTTATAATGATGTGAATTCGACAATAAAATTAAGTATAGATTTAGATTGGGGATATTCCATGAAATTCGTACGACCTCTTTCTATTTTTAGTCTCATATTTTTCTTTTCAAGCGTTTGCAGCGTCTTGGCACAGGCGCCACAAACCCCTAAAATTGTATTTTCCTTAATCGATAACAAACAAAATTCGGAAATCTATCTGATGAACCCGGATGGAACCGAGACGGAAATGAACTCCTTTATACACAGTATATCAAGGGAAAGCAGATGCAAATCCTCAAAGTTGGATTGGACGGAGAGGAACCAGTGCGACTTACGGATCCAACGTTCTGGCATTTTACAGGAGATTGGTTTGATCCAGCGTATGCGCTGCCGGTGTCCCCACAACCACAACTTCTAACAACACAGTGGGGAAACGTAAAGAAACGGAACTGAAGTCCACTCTTTAATTAGTGAACGTTTGACATAAACATTTGGAAAATCCTCTCCGGAAAATCATTAGTCTTATCAAATTTCTTTCAACTTCGTAAGATTATACACCTTTTCGACGCTAACAGTGTGTCTTTCAGAACTTACGCAAATTGGGCAAAAAACAGTGTATTTCCGTGATTTAACCCCCTAAAGA
>VXPE01000093.1 GCA_009839745.1 Candidatus Poribacteria bacterium | reverse complement strand
CTATAAAGGATATCCCATGGATTTACAACTCATTACTAACTGGCAACTTGGGTTAAAAATATAGAGTGTCGGTCCTAAGCATATCACAGTTAGTAGCAATATAAACGCCAGAACAATGTTAACTTGGCTTAATCTCTTAATGCCTACATTGATACCAACTGATGTTGTTCGTCATACCCATTTTCACCGGCTCCCCATTCCACATTTCCTTTTGAATCAGCCTTCTCTTCCCATTTGACAATATCATAACTATAGCGTGAACTTGCCAGACTACCATATTGAATCACCTGTGGATCGCTCATAGGATAATAAGCGAGGTCCAAAGTGAGTTTATCAAAAGAGTTGGTCCATCTGATACCTAAGTCCATATCATCAGCAAGTCCAACATAGAAATGCTGATCGAAGAACCAACTGGTAGATACGCCATAGGCGGTCGGGCCAAAAGGCACTCGAACAATACCTGCCTTAACTGAGCCTAAATTATTAAGTTTATAGCCCAACCATGCGGTATGAATCATACTATAGGCATCATACCAGCGATATTCAAGTCGGCCATTGAGTTTTTTATAATCTAAATCAGCATTGAGCCGAAATATTTCAAGGTCAACATCACCTATTTTCTCACCTCTTGGATGTGGGTGATCCTCATCGCCATAAGAACCATAGGCATAGTTAACACGCATGGCACCACCGACTTTAATCGGGCTTTTCTTGGCTTCTTCAGAGGCTGTCGCGAACAGACTGCAAATCATTAATATCGCGATGCACAAACTGAATATAGAACCCATTTGTTTATACATTGGTTACCCCTCAATAATTAAATTCATTTGTCAACTGGTTAATATTTAACACCTACCTGATTTCTTAACATTTTTCTGGCAGTATCGTTTTTCATGGGTGGTATAAATCTTTCTGTAAATCTTCGTAAGAATCCCTGTTCAACAACAGATTTTGGATTTGAAAAAGCTTTGTAACCTATAAGTCCGCCTTTATAGCGACCCATGCCGCTATAACCCACACCGCCAAAACCCATTTCTTTAGAATCCGCGTGCATTAACAAATCGTTCACGGTGACACCGCCACTTGATGTGTTATTTATCACTTGATTAATTTCGGTTTTATTTTTGCCAAAAATATAAAGTGCAAGCGGCTTAGGTTTAGAATTAATATATTGAATAGCATCTCTTAAACTTTCGTAGGTAAAGACAGAAAGCACCGGTCCAAATATTTCATTTTCGCATACCTGTAAATGTTGAGATGGATTAATAACAAGAGTTAACGGTATTTTCCTTGATTTTCTGTCCGGCACATTTTCATTCATAGGATTAGATTCTATAACCCTACAGCCTTCGTTTATCGCCTCATCAATATATCCAGTGATTCTATCATAGGCACGATTATCTATAACGGATGTAAAATCCTCGTTGTCAATGATATTTGGATATGTTTCTTTGGCACTTTCCAATATACTTTGAATAAAATCATCTAAATGCTGTTTTGGTAACATCACATAGTCGCCAGAAATACAGACTTGTCCCGCATTCATAAGTCGAACCTTCATAATTTTGTGTGCCACTTCCGGTATATCCGCATCTTCCAGAATTATACATGGCGATTTACCGCCTAATTCGAGTAATACAGGCGTTAAATTTTGCGCAGCAGCTTTCAAAATATGTTTGCCGACTTCGGAGCCACCGGTAAATACAAATTTGTCCCATGGCAAAGACGCAAAGAATTTTGATACCTCAGAATCGCCAGTTACTACGACCACTTCTTCTGAATTAAAATAATGATTCACCAATATTTTCATAAGATTTGCTGTTTCAGGCGTACTTTCTGATATTTTTATCATCACGCTGTTGCCAGCCGCTATAGCATCCACTGCTGGATCTAAAGCAAGACTTACCGGTGCATTGAACGGCGACATGATACCCACAACACCCAAGGGTTCATTTACAAAATATGAACTCTGTCCTGTGAAAGCCAAGAGTCCGGATGATGTTTTTTCTTTTTTCATCCATGATTTCAAATGTTTTTTCACATATTTGGCGTGTGAAATTTGCGGGAAAATATCAGCAAGGAAGATTAAATCAGGGTGTCGAGTGCCAAAGTCCTGTTGTAAAGCTTGAGTTATTTCTTTCACATGCTTTCTACACATCTGTTCTATTCTTGTTAATCTATCTATCCTTAGTTGATAGGAAGGCGTTTTTGCAGGCGAGTAGTGAGATTTCTGAAAATCAAAAACCTCTTGAATTTTCTCAATTAATTCTTTATTCATGAGAGCTCCTTATAAAAAATTGGAAATTTTTGGCGGTTAATATAGAATTTTAATGCCGTCCGAACATCAAAATATGGGGCAGTAGTTTAACGGGTAAAACACCGTTCTTGGCAAGCGGGAGTTTGGGGTTCGAGTCCCAACTGCTGCATACAGATGTTCGGCGGTTTTTGCTAATCTTTTTTGTATTTGATTAACTATATCAATTATGCCATAAATCCAGTTATTTGTCAAGAAAATAATGGGGATAGAACCAATTTACCACCATTATTTTATTCAGTATGTTCCTCATTTCTTTAGATACTTTTGCATTGACAACTGAATATCAAGTATGTTATCTTTATATACGAAAAAGGCGGAATGATCGCTTAAATTGCCCCGAATAGAAAACTGACAAGGACAGAATCTTCAGAAGCACAGGAGGTGCGTCTGATGGCAGCCAAACTCTCCACAAATCTTTCGGCGAAACCCGGAAGTCGAAATTTGCTCTTAAAAAGCTTAATCGGCGTGATCGGACTCATGTCCTTACTCCTTGCTGCCTGCATCGTCTATATTGTCCAGGGGACGGTGCGTGCTCGGACACGATACAGTGTCAAGACCTT
This sequence comes from Candidatus Poribacteria bacterium, assembly GCA_009839745.1. Taxonomy (NCBI): domain Bacteria; phylum Candidatus Poribacteria; species Candidatus Poribacteria bacterium. The sequence goes on along the minus strand of VXPE01000093.1, from coordinate 18,274 downwards.
CAGCCCACAAGGTGAGGTTCCACAATGGGTTGATTTGTCGATTACGTTCTCGGAAGCGGTTATTGATAAGTCGCGTGTCGGGACCGAAGTTCCAGCAGAGGCACTTCGGTTCACACCAGCTGTCCAAGGCTCTGCCCGTTGGATCGCGCGGGACAGAGTCGGCTTCTTTTTAGACGCACCTTTAGCACCCTCTGCACAATATACTGTTCAACTCACACCAGAACTTAACCCATCTGAGACCTTTCTACTCACTGGACAAAAAGAGTTTAAATTTGCTACGGATCCTTTTGCAGTGCAGCAGGCACGTATGGAATTTACCGCCAATGATGCCCGCGAACACGCAACAGGTTTCGGGACGATAGCATTTAATTATCCTATAACCATTGTCGATTTAAAGGCGCACCTCTCTATTGAACTGGACGACGAAACAGAAATTCCATACCAGATTCAAACCAACACAGCAACAGCACGGACGGTAACATTCGAGACGAAACGTATAAAACGCGGCAACGCAGATCAAGAGATAAAGATTAAGATTGAAAAAGGGTTCAAATGTACGGGTGGGAAAATTGGTTTAGAAAAAGCGAGTGTTACACCGGTAATACTCCGAGGCAGAGGCACACTCGGTGTGACATACGCTGACGTTTGGGAAAGTGATGGAACTCCATATATCTCAGTGAGCTTCAGCGCGCCGGTACTCAGCGATGCCATCAAGCCGTACATAGAACTGACCCCCGCAGTAGCACATCAAGTGACATCCGACTATCGAAACGTGCAGATTCACGGCAACTTCAAACGGCGCACTACCTACACGCTAAAGATCCGACGCGGTCTCACAGCCCGAAACGATGCCGTTTTAAAACAAGATTACAAGACGCGCCTCAGAATCCCAGATATCCGACCCCAACTTCGGTTCCTTGGCGACGGGTTCTTCCTCGCGAGAAAGGGGCATCTGAACTTAGGTCTCGCAACAATCAATGTTAAAAGCGTGAAACTCAATATCGAAAAAGTTTTCGCGAACAACCTTATCTACATATCAAAATTAGAACGATGGAGTCGCTGGAGCAGAAACTTAGGTAAACCGATTCGGACAGAAGAACTCGATATTCCGTCGCAATTGAACGAAGAAGTAACAACACCTATCTCCTTGGAAGAATATCTCTCAGACGAACATGTCGGCATCTTCAAGGTCGTGGCGCGAAACGCGGAGCGGGAGTGGGATAGTGCACATCAATGGGTGCTCATCACAGACTTGGGGATCACTGCCAAACGCTTAGAAGATAACCTATACGTTTGGGTGAAATCACTCGCGACGGGTTCGGCAGTCCCAGCGGCGCGCGTTAAACTCATTAGCGATAATAACCAAACGCTCCTCGAGGGGACAACCAACTGGGCAGGATACATCCAGTTCACAGACGTTGTGGAGAAGACTGAAAATTTCACACCGTTTATGATCACCGCCGCGAAACGGGACGATCTCGCCTTCATTCAACTCAACCGACACGAAATCGCAACAGCAGATTTTAATACTGCCGGTTCTGCCTACCTGCAAAAAGGTTATGAAGCGTTCCTCTACACAAGCAGAGGGGTCTATCGTCCGGGTGAAACCGTCCAACTTGCTGGAATTGTTCGAGGACCAAAGCAGGTAACACCACAACCGATCCCTGCCAGGATTGAAGTGCTCTCCCCAAACGGCAGAATTATGCGGGATTTAAGACTACAAACAAACAAAAGCGGTGCCTGCGATGTGGAAATTCCTATCCCTACCTACGCCTTGACTGGTAATTATATTGCCAAAATGCGGATCGCTGATCGGGTCGTTGGAAGAGTCCAATTTCAGGTCGAAGAATTCATGCCTGATCGGATAAAAGTCGCTGTAACAGCGGATAAATCCACTTATAAACTTGGAGAGGAACTCGGCATTGAAGTGTCCGCTATCAATCTATTCGGTCCCCCAGCAGTAGGTCGCACGGTGGAAGCTGCCTGCGAATTGGAAGCAGTCTCGTTTGTAAATTCAGCAGCCAACGCAAGTGCAACACAGTGGAACTCGTTTGTCTTTGGGAATGCGCGTTCCAATTTTGAAAAACAAAGAATTGGATTGGGAGAAGTTAAAACTGATGCAGCGGGTAAAGCGTCCTATCAATTCACGATCCCTGAAACGCTGAAAGCACCTTCTCTGCTAAACGGCACGCTGACAGCGACCGTTAGCGAAGTCGGCGGCAGAGCCGTCACCGCTTCTCACAGCGTTGTAATCCATCCGTATTCGCATTACGTTGGACTCCGACGCACAAAGACCGGGGATGTAAAAATCAACCAACCGCTCCGATTCGATTACATTGCTGTTAACGATACAATGGCAGTTGCACCCGGAAGAGACCTCAAACTCAGCCTCCACAAAGTCCACTGGAACACGATACTCCGTCAGAACGGTGCCGGGCGCTATGCGTACGTCTCGGAACCTCAAACAACAGAAGTGGAAACGGTCACACTAACTTCAGCAGAAACAGTCCAGACGGTGACCTTAACGCCCTCAGATTATGGTGAATACCGCGTCCGTCTTGAGGACATCACCTCGACAGCGACGGCAGAACTCGGATTTTATGTCAGCGGATGGGGAAACATTCCAGTTTCTATGGAACATCCCACTCGACTGGAACTGACGCTTAATAAGCCTGCTTACCGTCCGGGGCAAACAGCAAAACTATATGTTAAGGCACCGTTTCCGGGCACACTCCTGCTGACGATCGAACGGGAAAAGGTGTTGAGTTACCGGACAATCGTGATGAAAAATAACACCACAACTTTATCAATCCCAATCCGTTATGCCTATAGACCGAATGTGTATCTCTCTGCGACGTTGACGCGCGCCATCCCGATGGAATCGGGGTTACAAACCCCTCCTACAACTGCTAAGAAATCGCCGCTTCCGGCGCGGGCGTTTGGGGTAATTCCACTCAAAATAGATGAAACACGGAGACAGCTCTCGATAGAAATGTCGCTCAATCAGGGAAACGATGCTGGTGATATGGAGAAGATTCCACTCGCCAGTCCAGAAAAGAATATAGAAAGCGCAGCGACAGTCCTACCGAATAGCGAAGTGACTATAGCGTTCCAAGTTCACGGTAGACGTTCTTGGCAAAAATATGATGTCTGTATCGCAGCCGTTGATGAAGGGATCCTCGCGTTAACCGATTTCAAAACACCCAACCCACACGCTTACTTCTATAGACAGCGTGGGCTTAAGACGCGCTCCTTCGACGTGTATAGTGGGATCCTCCCCGAAATCGCAAATGTTATCGACAACTCAAGTACGGGGGGAGATGCAGCCACGACACGACAGGCGGAACTGCGGAAGCGATTGAGCACAGGCAGCATCCGGCGCGTAAAACCGATTTCACTCTGGTCAGGATTCGTGAAAACCGATGGAAAGGGTCGCGGGACTGTTCAATTCAAAATCCCGCAGTTCAATGGGACACTCAGGTTGATGGCAGTCGCATTCGCAGATGGCGATTACGGTGGCACAGAAGCGCATCTGACTGTCCGCGAACCTATTGTCTTAACCCCGACATTTCCACGATTCCTTGCGGGTGGTGATAAGGTTCGTGTCCCGGTCACCCTCTTTAACGGCACGGGCGCGGAAGAGGAATTTACGGTCGAATTGCAAGCATCAGGCGATGTGCAACTCCTTTCAGCAACGGCTGCCAATAATGATCCATCAATAGCCAGCGATCAACAACCTCCGCTGGCTTCCGATAGCCAATATACAGCAGACAAACTCAGTATAGACCAGAAGGTCGACGCAGGCGCAGAAGCACAAGTTTTTTTCGATCTTCTCGTTCAGGACGCAATCGGGGAAGCCAACTTCAATCTTTCGGCGCACGGTAAGACACAAACAACTCAATTAGACGTTAAAATCCCACTGCGTTCCGTGGCACCACCTGTCACACAAACCGGACAGGGAGTGGTCCGCGCAGGTGAACCTGTTGATTTTATTTTCCCATCAAATTTAATACCCGATTCGTCAGAGTTTAGTCTCACGTTATCTCCGTTCCCCAATATTAGGTTTGCGGACAGTCTGCGTTACCTTATACGTTACCCGCACGGCTGTCTCGAACAAACAACGAGCAAGGTTTTTCCGCTGCTTTACTTCAACGGTTTGGCGCGAAGTGTCGAACCGATGCTGGCAGCAGAAGACTCGGTGGATCACTACATCACATCGGGTATCACGAAAATCGAAAGTATGTTGAAGTCAGACGATCGTTTCGCTTATTGGCCCGGTGGCACCTACGTGAACCCATGGAGCAGTATCTATGCGTCTCACTTCCTCGTCGAGGCACGAAAGGCAGGCTACGAGGTCTCAGACCGGGTTTATGACGCAATGCTGGAAGGTTTAAGAACGGAAGCGAAATTCTCGCTAAACACAGAAAACGAAGCACAAGAGATCAGAAAAAAGATTTCATTAGCAACCTATGCCGCTTACGTCTTAGCTGCTGCTGGACATCCCGACCGAGGCACGATGCACTATCTGAAAAACAGAGGCTTGAGCGGACTTAGCGATTATAGCCACTTTCAACTCGCAGGCGCGTTCGCTCTCAGCGGCGAACTGGAAACCGCCCTGTCAATGCTACCGGTGTCAGTATCACCCAATTTTAATAAAGGCAACGGACATCGCGAGACAGGCGGAACGCTTGATTCCCCTATTCGAGCCCAAGCCATCATGTTAGACGTTCTTGCTGAAGTTAACAAAAACCACCCGTCAATCCCAATGCTCGTCCAAAACCTAAGTGCTGCAGCAGCTGAGCGGAACCGATGGGCAACAACACAAGAAAACGCCTTTGCGTTTCTGGCACTCGGCAAGATTCTGAAGAAACAGATGGATAGAAATTACACGGGGACCCTAACGCTTAATGGCGAACATTTCGCCGACTTCGACGCAACGGAGACCCGTTATACCGATAAAATGTGGGATGGGATGCGTGTCCAACTTTCTGTTAAAGGTGAGGGCAGTTGCTACTATTATTGGAGCGCGTTTGGCATCCAACGCGATTCCTTCATCGAAGAATACGAGCACGAATTACAGGTTCGCAGACGCTATTTTAACAAAGACGGTGAAGAACGGACAGGCACCTTTGCACACGGCGAACTCATCATCGCTGAGATAAACGTTAAAGCTCTCACCGCCAACCTTGAAAACGTTGTCGTCGTAGATATGTTGCCTACGGGATTCGAAATTGAGAATCCGCGATTAGAATCCCGAGCAGGTATTTCATGGTTGAAAACACAAGATTTCAAACCGGATTATATCGATATTCGCGATGACAGGCTCATCTTCTTCGGCACGTTCACTCGCCAACGCGAACGTAAATTCTATTACGCGCTACGCGCCGTCACACAAGGCGAATTTACCTTACCTCCCATTGCCGCCGAGGCGATGTACGATACAACAAAATCCGCTGTAACGGGTAGTATGCGCATTACAGTGGTCCCAGAATGATGAATAGTTTTCAGTTTTCAGTTTTCAGTTTTCAGTTAAGAGGTTTTCGTCTAACAAACCCCTCTTCTAACCGACACCCCCTCTTTGGAAGACTGATGACTGTAATGCTATCTTTCTTGTTGATTGTCATCCTTTTTATGCTCGCAAACTGGTGTTTCCCCCTACCCAAAGCACGTCTCCATCCACCTGTATCTCAGATTGTGTTGGACAGAAACGGTGAGTGGCTTCGAGCATTTTTAGCCGACGATGGCATGTGGCGATTTAGTTATCAATCACAACAGATTTTCAATAAATCAGCCCCCTCTTTAACCCAAAATTCTCACTACGGGACAAATGCAACAACCGATACCTATTCCCCCTTACTCCACCAAGCAATACTCATATCAGAAGATAGATGGTTCTACTATCATTACGGTATCAATCCTATATCGATTGCCACAGCCATTTATGACAATTTGAAAGCGGGTGAAGTTGTTCGCGGGGGTTCAACCATCACCATGCAACTCGCTCGATTGATGGAACCTAAGGCGCGTAACATTCCGAACAAATTCATTGAGATGTTCCGTGCCTTTCAACTTGAACACGCTTATTCCAAATCAGAGATTTTAACGTTTTATTTCAACATGCTCCCGTATGGTGGGAATATAGTCGGGACAGCGGCAGCCTCGCGGTTCTACTTCAACAAACCCCAGCATACGCTTAGTCTTGGAGAAGCCGCACTTCTCGCCGCCATTCCGAACGCTCCAGAACGTTTACGCCCTGACAGGTTCCCGGAAAACGCCCGAAAGGCGCGCGAAAAAGTCCTGAATCGTCTCCTTGCACGCCGACAAATTTCCGAACAGCAGTGGCAGGAGGCAGTCCAAGAACCGATTCCGCACAAACGCTATCCACTTCCATTTAAAGCACCACACCTCTCACGCCTATTGATTAAAGAAAACCGGAAGAAATTCGGGGTTAGAAACCCCTCCCACTCACGGACAACAAATGGCAGGATACACACGACCATAGACGCGAAGGTTCAAGATACTGCGGCACGCCTCCTTAGCGAATATTTGGGGGACGCAGCGCGTAAACCGAGTTTGCGCGGGTCTCATAGCACCAGCACAGGCGCAATCATCGTCATGGATACCCAAAACCGTCATATCTTAGCAATGGTAGGTTCCCACGACTTTTTCGACCGGAAGGCATTAGGACAAATAAATGGAACGCTCGCCCCGCGTTCTCCAGGTTCTGCACTCAAACCTTTCGTCTATGCCCTGGCAATGCAAGAGGGCTTGATTACACCTGAAACATTGTTATTCGATGTCCCTGTTACCTATGCTGACTATACACCGGTGAACTATGATGGGAAATATAACGGTTACGTCACTGCCCGTCAAGCCCTCGCACGTTCTCTCAATGTCCCCGCCGTTAGTCTTAATGCACGCTTGAAAAATAGGACGCTACACGCCTTCCTCAAACAAGCCGGTATCTCTACACTCGCGCCTGCTCAGAAGTACGGACTCTCCATGGTTCTCGGCGGATGCGAAGTGAATCTACTCGAATTGACAACACTTTATGCTGGACTGGCAAATATGGGAGAATTTGGACCTTATCAACTGACAAAGCCTCATCAACCGAAAACTGAAAACTATTCCAAACGTTTACTCCGACAAGAGACCAGCTTCATCATAACCGAGATGTTAACAAACTCACAACTGCCTACCAACACGGTTAAAAATCCAGAAGCGTTTGAAAGGACAATGAACCTACCAAAGATTGCGTGGAAGACTGGGACATCTTATGGACACCGAGATGCATGGTGCATCGGGTACTCGCCTACTTTCACAATCGGTGTATGGCTCGGTAATTTCGATGGAAAGGGAACACCCATGCTGAGCGGCACAGATGCAGCAACTCCGATCCTGTTCGCGCTCTTCACTGCCTTGACAGGACAAGACACACACCACTGGTTTACCAAACCAGAACAATTGAAAACACGACAAGTGTGTACCCTGAGTGGTGCACCGGTTTCACCGCACTGTCCCACCCATAAGGAGGACGTGTATATACCTGGTGTTTCGTCTGTAACGGTTTGCACGATTCATAAACCTATCTATGTTGACGAATCGACAGGATACAGTCTCTGTTCTCATTGTTGGGGAAATAATGATGGGTCAACTGGACCCTCTAAAAAAATATTTGAGGAGTGGCCCGCCGATGCGGCGACGTGGTTGGCAGAGAATGGTTTTGCTGTGTCTGTCCTACCGGCGCACAATCCGTTGTGTACCGGCACAATTTCAGGGAATGCCCCGATTATTTTGTCCCCAGCAGAAGATACTACCTATTACATTCGGGAAGGGGTGTCACTGGAAAATCAAAAGATTCGATTGACCGCCTCGGCTTCCAGTCGAACCCAAGATCTGTTCTGGTTTTTGGATGGTGAGTTAATTTTTCAAGGAAATGCAGGAGAGCAATACTGGCTTACGCCTACGAGAGGGAAACACGTGCTAACGTGCGTGGATGCGGAGGGTCGCTCAGCAACCCGTCCGCTCCATATTTCGGTGATTCGGTAGGCGTGTTAGGTAAGACGCTTAAAACCTGATTCCATCAGAACCAGACTTAATTTTACCCCACGTCGTGGTCAATTTACCCTCCGCTTGCACAGCAAGGGTTTTTTCCATACTATTTTTAACATCGTCAGCAGTGAAGGCGACACTCCACATCTTAAATTCGTCAACCATACCGTTGAAGAAGTTGGCGTTGCCCTGACTCGCGGCGATGCACATCCCTTGGGTCCCGAAATCCATGCGTGCATCTCCACCGGCTTCCGTCTCAGCATCAAGTTCTCCGTTGATATACATCCACCCGGTCTTTTTGCTCTGTGTCCCAACGAAGTAATACCATTCCGATTCAAACGCATCATAAGTCGTGTGTATCGGTAATTCGACACCTTGCGTCGCAAAATAGTACCCGAATAAAATGCCACCACGGTTGAACGTAACATGAGGGCGTCCACCCCCTTGCAAACGATAGAGCAGATCAATTCGGGCACCACTGTCAATTTTCTCGTCCGGTTTAAACCAAAACTCAATCGTCATTTCCTCGGGTTGATCAATTTTGAGTGGGTCGAAGTTAACACTCCCCCCCTTAAATTGGAGTGCCTGACCTGAGACACCCTCTACCCATTTTGCGTTCTTTATATCACCCACGAATCCATTCGGCCCAACATCTTCCGCTTTATTACCCTGACCTTCGTCAAAGGGTAGATAGATAAGTAAATCCTTATCTGGATCGACTGCATGCGCGAGTACACAACTCATTAAGAACGCTACAACTGCTAAAAGATATGTTAATTTTTTCATCTTTATTGTGTGTGAAAGCGGCACATAGACATGCCCGTCTGTAGTGCCACCCTCACACTTTTCCTCCAATTGTCTAATGGCTATTTTGAGGATTTCAGGTCTCCCCACGTTGTCGTTAATTTACCGGTCGGTTCAACCGATAAAACCTCTGGTAGGTAATAGTTAACGATGAATTCACCCATAATATTACCCCATGAGACACCCGGATGTGGTACATCCCCTACATAGGTCTGGACGAAAATGCCGAGGCGGCCCCCGGTGTCTTTGTTATATAGCACAGCCGGGTCAACCCGCGGATCTGCATCATCATTCTCAGCAAGCGCGATCTCTAACTCCCAAGGGCTTCTGTCGTAATCGTCAAGATGGAACGGATAAGACGTATTATACTTTTTCAGGCTCGGTATAAGGTCTTTACCTTCCTGTGTCGGGGTCATTTCAACGGGATTAGCCGCCCAAGCGTCTGGACCTCTATTCATCCACACGAACGCTTTTGGAACGTCAATGATATTGGGTAGTGCAGCTTGTCCGTTCGTTTCATCGGGTCCTTCCGATGTGTAAAAGGTGTATTCACCCGTATTGAAAATCGTGTTGCCAGCATCAAGGAACTCTTCAAGCGGCGAGCCATCAGGCTTTCCGTTATTGATCGGATAAATCGTTGAAGGGGTGATACCGGTCAGAATCAGGGTATTCCCACCCCCTTCTGTGTGTGCCTTGACCCACTCTCCTAATCCGTTAATATCCTTGGGATCAAAAGCCGTCAGGTTTACCTTGTTATCAATAATCTTAATCAAGGCATCAATTTCCTCTTGAGCCCCTTTTGGGTCTTCACGCGCCCAAGGGTGCGAATCGGTGTGAAGCGCAAAATTGTAATTAGCTTCCACTTGACCGGAAACCAGAACTACAAAAACAAGAATACTCAGTTTCTTGAACACTTTTTCCTCCTTTTTTAATTATACCTTGCGGTTTAAGGCATAATTTCATTACGAGCTAACCACTTTAGTTCACTTACTCTTCAATTCACCCCATAGCGTAGCTAATTTGTCAGCAGGTTCAACTGCGGTTGGCGGAATGCCCTCACCATTAATCTCAACATATTCATACGCAACGGTTGAATCCCTACCGCCTAAACCGGGACGCCCTTTATCGTAGGTTTTATCCTCGGTTTCAACCATCAGTTTTCCATCAATGTAAGTTTTGAGGGTTTCCCCTTCTATTTCAAAAACGATGGTATATGAATCGCCACCTTTGGTGTCCTTTGAATCGGGACGTTTCGGGCGGGGACCGCCGGTAATCTCATTCGCAGCACCGCCTTGAAACATGAAAACCGAAGTTGTATGTGAGTTGTAACTGATTTCCATGAAATAGAAATCTACAGCGGGTTCCTGCGTCCGAACGAACAGATGGAAATAGGGGCCATTAATTTTTCGTGCCTTGACTTCCATTCGGTAATCCGTCCAGTTTTCTTCCCCAAAGTAGATACCTGAATTCTGACCACCGGCAACGGTGAGTTCAAGCATACCGTCTTTCACCGCTGCGGTTGCCTGCGGTCCCAATTCCCAATCCGCAATCTCTTTGTCACTATCAAACTCGTAACGAATCGCTTGTGCGGTATGCCCAATCAGCATAAAGCCCAAGCAAATACACGCGTAAACCCATTGGATATTCAACTTTCTCATGAGAGATTCTCCTTAGATTTATAGCCGGAGCATCGAATATCCCGTTTCTCGAGTTAAAGACGCTCGCGGTCGTCCCAAAGTGGATAGGTCACGTTCTTTTCGTTCCCATTATTTTACACCAACATGTCACAACTGTCAACCCTAAACAGACTGAAACACAGACGCTTTACCCGCGAATCGCAGCGATAGTCAGGCAGCCCCAACCGATAATAAATGCCAACCCACCGATGGGCGTAATTGCGCCGAGCCAGCGAATGCCTGTGAGACTAAGGATATAAAGACTCCCCGAAAAGATCAGGATACCTGCCAAAAAACACCATCCCGATGCCGTCGTGAGTTGGTTCTGCCACTGTGATACCGCCCACGCCGCAGCAATCAGGCCGAGACTGTGATACATCTGATAGCGAACTGCGACTTCAAACGTCTCAAGCATCTCCGGTGAGAGTTTTGACCGCAACGCGTGTGCCCCAAACGCTCCAAAAACGACACCCAATAGACTCAGACCTGAACCCAATGCGAAGAAAAAGTTTTGCATATTTTTAATTTACCTTGCGGATAAGGCACGGAAGTTTGAACTTTGAAGTTCATTTCTCCAGAGCCGTCAACCCCTACGGGCTTGACTTAGTTTTATAGAGAACAGTTTCCATAATGAATTGAATTAATTATACCTTAAATCCGACACGTTATGTCAGGTGTTTTTGCTTGATCAGACATAGTGTCAAAAATGTGAGCCTGCAACAATACGCAGAAATACGCAGAAACACCCTATCAAAAACCCCAAGCAAAAACACGCAGGCGGATCTAAGGAACGCACGTTATAGTCTTAACGCCCATTGTTCCTCCGCAAGGAAAATTAAAAATTTTCTTGACATTTTTGCCATATTGTGTTAGGATTTAGTTTTAAACGGCGTAGCTCGCTCTATTCCGTGTGGCTAATAGTAAAAGGAGAAAATTTTGGACGTATGAAACAATACAGAACAGACCAGATCCGAAACATTGCAATTATCGCGCATTCAGGAGCCGGCAAAACATCACTCGTTGAAGCGATGCTTTACAACGGTGGTGCCATTGAGCGAATGGGGGCTGTCGATAGTGGAACTTCTGTAGCTGACTATGCCGCTGACGAGATTGAACGCAAAACGACTCTCAACTGTTCAGTCTGTATCGCAGAATGGGAAGGACATAAACTAAATCTGATTGATACCCCGGGGGCAGAAGATTTTTATGGCGACCTCCACAGTGTCCTCCGAGTCGTCGACGCTGTTGTTGTCGTCGTGGATGCAACAACCGGTGTCGAAGGTGGAACCGAAAAGGTGTGGGAGGTCGCGGACAAATACGAATTGCCACGCCTCATCTTTATCAATAAAATGGATAAAGAGAACGCCAGTTTTGAAAATGCACTCGCAAGTGTTGAAGAAATTTTAGAGACTCGGGCGGTCCCTATTCAACTCCCAATCGGTAAAGAGGACCAGTTTGCCGGTGTTGTCGATGTTATACAGATGGCGGCTTATTTGCAACCCGATGGAAGCAAGCGCGCTGCAAAAGCCGAAACACCCGCAGACTTGGAGACAGAGGTTGAAGAAACTCGCGAAGCACTTGTCGAAGTCGCTGCAGAAAGCGACGATGAACTCATTGAGAAGTTTTTTGAAGGTGAACTATCGGACGAAGAGATTCAGAACGGTTTGCGACTTGGGATTTTCGAGAATCAGTTTACCCCTGTGCTTTGCGGTGCTGCCTTGAACAATATCGGCGTGCAACAATTGATGGATACACTGTTAACTGGCTGCCCATCTCCGGTCAACGTAGGCGCAGTTACATCTGCAGAGAATGAAGAGGAGAGTCGCGAACCATCATTGGATGCCCCGATGTCCGCTCTTGTCTTCAAAACGATTGCCGACCCGTTTGCAGGACAATTGAGCTTCTTCCGTGTCTACTCCGGCACATTACAAGGGGATACTCAGGTCAGTAATTCGACGCGAGGACAAATTGAACGCCTCGGAAAAACAGCATTCATGAACGGTAACGAGGCAATCCATACACCACAGGTAGAAGCAGGCGACATTGGCGCACTCACGAAACTCGCTGCGACCCAGACTGGGGACACGCTCTGTGACAGAGATGCCTCCTTTCAACTTTCAGGCGTTGATTTCCCAAACTCCGTTATCTCCTACGCCATCCACCCGACGCGCGAAGGTGATGATGAAAAGCTGATGACCTCACTCACCCGGATGTCCGAAGAAGATCCGACGTTTAAGATTGAGCGGAACGAAGTTACGAAACAACTTCTCATCTCCGGACTCGGAGACCTGCACATTAACATTAACCGGGAACGAATGGCAGATAAATTCGGTGTCGAAACGGAACTCTCACCGCCAAAAGTGCCGTATCGGGAAACAATTCGCAGGCGAGTCCAAGGCGTCCAAGGTAGACATAAACGTCAATCCGGTGGAAGAGGACAGTTCGGCGATGTCACGATTAATCTTGCCCCTTTGCAACGCGGTGATGGTTTTGAGTTTGTTAACAACATCGTCGGCGGCGCGATCCCACGCAACTATATTCCGGCTGTCGAAAAAGGCATCCGCGAGAGGATGGACAGAGGTTTACTGGCAGGCTTTCCCATTGTCGATATCCAAATTGACCTCTATGATGGAAAGTATCACCCTGTCGATTCTTCGGATATGGCGTTCCAGATCGCCGGTTCTATCGCCTTTTCTGCTGCCGCCGAAGAAGCCAATCCATGTTTGCTTGAACCGGTCATGAGCGTCGAGATTACAGTGCCTGAACAGTTTATGGGCAGCATTATCGGCGATTTGAACGGACGGCGTGGCCAGGTAATGGGTGTTGAACAGATGGGAAGAAAGCAGGTCATTCAAGCAAACGTCCCGCTTTCGGAGATGCTCCGGTATTCGATCGATCTCAAGTCGATGACGAGTGCGCGTGGCACCTTCATCATGGAGTTCTCACATTACGAGATCACACCCGATGACGTTGCGCAGAAGGTCATCGCTGCCTCGAAAACCGAAGAGGAAGAGTAGACGACCGGAAATCGCATCGTAGGTTTCCGCTTCCTTCCAGAGCGTATATAGAGACAAAAGATAAACCCGCTGCTGATTTGTATCAACAGCGGGTTTGCGTTTAAATTCGATGCTCGCGATTAGCTATCCAAATGGAAGATTGCCATCTTCAATTCGGTCATCTCTTCTATGGCGTATTTCGGACCCTCTTTGCCCATACCGCTCTCTTTGACACCACCATACGGCATTAGATCTGCCCGCCATTGCGTGCCCCAGTTCACCATCAGGTTGCCAGATTCGACTTCACGGACAAACTTCATCGCCCAATCGACGTTCTGCGTGAAAATTGCGGCACTCAATCCGTAGTTCGTATCGTTAGCGAGGGCGATCGCTTCGTCAATGTCGTTGACGCGCGTTACACCGACAGCCGGTCCGAAGACCTCATCACAGGAGATCTTCATCTCCGGTTTGACGTTGGCAAGGATGGCAGGCGTAACAAATTGATCCTGCTTATCGCCACCGGTCAGGAGCTCCGCTCCATCCGAGACAGCCTCCTGAATCCATTCGGCAACACGCGTGGCATCACCTTCTCGAATCATCGGTCCCATCCGTACTCCCTCCGCGAGGGGGTCGCCAGTGCTGATTTGAGCGACCTCTGACTGGAATGCATCTAAGAAATCACCGTAGATTTTTTCATGCGCGATGACGCGCTGCGTTGAGATACAGACCTGCCCTGCATTAGAATAACCGGATGCCGCCGCTGCCTTCGCGACCTTTTCGGGATCCGCATCGGGCATGACAATGAGCGGTGAATTCGATCCGAGTTCCATCGTGACACGCTTTAACCCTGCGACCTTACAGATATGCTCGCCGACATCACGGCTACCCGTAAAGGTAATCTTTCGGACGCGCTGATCCGCACAGAGTGTATCCCCGATTTCGCCACCGGGACCTGTGACACACTGAATCGCCTCAGGCGGTGTCCCTGCTTCCAGAAAGAGTTCCACCAGTTTCAGGGCGGAGAGCGGTGTATCCGTCGCGGGTTTGATGATAATAGCGTTTCCACCAGCGATTGCGGGACCCGCTTTGTGGCAAACAAGGTGCAGTGGGAAGTTGAAAGGACTAATACCGGCGACGATACCACACGGCATGCGGACTGTAAAGCCGAGTTTGTCTTTGACACCAGGCGCGCCTTCAAGGGGGATGGTTTCACCCGTTAACCGTTTCGCCTCCTCCGCAGAAAGGGCGATAATCTCGGAGGCGCGTGTTGCTTCAATTGTCGCCTCGGCGAGGATTTTTCCCTCTTCGCGAGTGATAACCTCGGCGAGTTCGCCTGCCCGTTCCACCATCAAGTCCGCAACTTTACGCAGAATCTCGTAGCGTTCATAGCCGGTCATCCCTGCCATGATCTTCGCGCCACGTTCCGCGGTTTGAATAGCGGTTTCAACGTCGCCTGCGTCCCCTCTCGGAACGGTGTCAACAACTGAACCGTCGAAGGGACTCAGGACATCAATTTTATCGGATTTATCAATCCATTCTCCACCTACGTGCATTTGCATAATGCTTTTTCTCCTTTTTAATTATACCTTGCGGTTAAACGATGTGCGTCTGGACTTTGACATGCGTTTCTTAAATTCGCACTCCCATTTTATTTTTCCCTATAAGCGACAATTATCAAGGGCATCCTCGTCCAATTCAACGCCTAATCCCGGTTTATCTGGAACAGTTGCGTACCCATCCACAAGCGGAATCGTTGACGGTGTAACCAGATCAAAAGCCCGCAAAGCATTCAGCGTAATCGCAGGCATGGTTGCATTCGGCATCACTGCTGCAAGGTGCATAACGTAACAGGTCGTAATGCCGAGCCCGACAATTTGTATCCATACAGGGAGATGCGCAGCATTTGAAATAACTGCCTCCTGTATAGCATTGGCAGCGCGTGAGTCGGGGTAAGCGATAATAAATGAATCGTTCATATTTGCCCGTATCGCTTCGATTGGATCGGGGGTGCCGAAGTGGATAGTTATCGGCATATCGGTGTGTCGTTTAATCTCTTTATATCCGGCAATATCGGCTTGTGGAATCGGGGTTTCAAATGACTCTATATTGTAATCTTGCAGTTGACGCACAACTTCGAGGGTCCGCCCTGGGGTTTCAAACGAGTCATTTGCATCGACGCGGAGTCTATAATCATCTGGCACAACTGCCGTGATTGCTTCTACCTGCTCAAGCACTTCAAACCACGGACGGGCCTTGATTTTGTGGAGCCGGTAGCCGAGCGAATAAGCGTGCTGTGCTTCTGCTGCCCATTCTTCTGGGGTCATATCAATCGACCAGTAGCCGAATTGCGTT
Organism: Candidatus Poribacteria bacterium; assembly: GCA_009839745.1. Lineage (NCBI taxonomy): Bacteria > Candidatus Poribacteria > Candidatus Poribacteria bacterium. Next base: position 2,394 of record VXPE01000093.1, on the reverse strand, counting down.
TTGCTGTGTACCTTCTCACCTAAAAGTTGATGCACCGGCACGCCAAGCGCCTTCCCCATAATGTCGTAAAAAGCCTGTTGGAGGGGCGTGGGTGCCCAGCCATTTATGAACTCAAATGGATTTCTACCGATATAGCGTTGAACGACTTCATCTGCCTGAAGTGCTCCATCGCCAATTCCGACGAGCCCTACATCGGTGTGTACCTTGTAGACGTAATCAATCTGGTAAAGATTACGACGGGTCATGAGTTCATAAATGCCTTCATGATACGGCACTCTTATTTTGATAACGTCAATCTGAGTGATCTTCATATTTTTACTTATGGGCTCCTGACGTATGCTCCGCTGACACGCAGGTTCTTAGTATAGTTCAAGATCGCGTAGGGGGTTTTTGCTTGGGTGTTTCTTCGTAGGTCCTTTCACCCGTTAGTAACAAAACCGTAGCACGTAGCGAAGCGGAGTGCGGATAGATGAGGAGGCACCTCAAACCTGCAGCCATCCTGACCGAACCGCAAGGAAAAATTAAAATTACTCATCACGCCGGATCCAACTCACGACATCCTCCGCTTCACCTGTCCCACCCTCAACGCCATCACTGCCGAAAGAGATGAGATCGTATCCGTATCGGTCGTGGTTACCGGGGCGAACATAGACATAGGGATTTCCCCACGGATCTTCGGTGATTGGGATTTGAATATAGGGTTCTATCCAGTTTATAGGTATTGGGGGTGCTTCAGGTATCTCCCAAAGTGCCTTTAAGCCCTGTTCAGTCGAGGGATAATCGCCATTATCTTTGGCGTATCTATCAAGAGCGATACCCAATGTTTCAATGTCCTCCGCGGCTTGTGCCTGTAAAGCCCGACCGGCTTGTCCGAGTAACCGAGGTGCCAAAAGGACAGCCGCAACAATTCCCAGAACGATGACAACAACTAAGATCTGTATGGACGTTAATCCTGCTTGTTTAGAATCGATTGATTTCACGCATTTTCCTCCGCTAATCTGACATAGCAAATTGGCCATCGACTTTCGGTTTCCATCAGCGGGTGCTCTTAAGACCCTTTAAAAAGCCTCTTATAGTAGATTTTGAAAATAAGTTTACACTTCTGCCCCCGGTAGGCGAGGTTTCCTAACCTCGCCGATGCAAAAAAGTGTAAAGGTAATTACGGGTTTTACTATAACCGACAGCCGACAGCTGACAGCCATTTTTTAAGTGTATCACAGCCCTCGAATTGTGTCAACCTTTTAAACAAAATCGCGTTTCGGAAAATAAGAAAAAAGGCGCGGTTTTCACACCACGCCTTCCTTCATCTCTTCTACCCCGTTGATAAGAGGGGATATGGGGGGTTGGGGATTTAGAGGGTTAACTCCATTGTGTTTTGGGTGAAATCTATTGCCTTTTTACACAATTTGCGTAAGTCCTGCTCATGGCACAATGCGTTGCTGTTCAAGTGTTTCAAGCCGCTGGGTGAGCGTTTGCATCTGTTTTTCGAGTTGAACATCCTTTCGCCAGCGCGAAGCGATGATGATTTGTGGAATCCCAACGGCAATAACAATGAGTGCGATCAGGGCATACGTGTAATTGTTGGCATGATCGAAGCGTTTGTTAACGTCATCGAAGCGTTTGTTAACGTCATCGAAGCGTTTGTCAATGCCTTGAAGTTGACCTTGTATGATGGCGACATCTCTCTTTACGGGATCGACTTCTTCTTTGACGATCAAACGAATTTTATCAAGATCTTCAGGTGTCAGTTCAGCGAGGGCTGGCAGTGAAATTGCACACCAGAGGATCGCGAGAAAAAGGATCGTTTTCATTCTGTATTTCCTTCTGCTTTCGGTGGTTATGTCAGTGAAACCTGTTTTCAGCAAGATCGGGGTGGCTCGGCGACCATGTGTCGCGGGTGAAAAATCCCAACCCCATCACTGACACAATTAGGATACCGTATTTACGGTTAAAAGTCAAAGAAAATAGACCCGCTGAAGCAGAGGTATTCAAGAGAAGAAAGAGGGAAGGATGGAAGCAGGAGGGTTGCGAATCTTCCCATCTGCCCTCTTCCCTCCAGCCAAGCGCATAGCTCGTAATGAAATGGAGAGGGGATATACGGAGAGGCAACCCTTCATTCATCAAACCCGCCGAATCGACCTGCAAAGTATAATTAAAAATCTTATTTCAATATTACCATCTTGCGAAGTGACGAAATTTCGTCCGTTTCCAACTGGTAAAAATACACGCCACTCGCCACCTGCTCACCAGAAGCATTCCGACCGTCCCAATACGCCGCATGCTCACGATCCGTATAGTAGCCAGCCGACTGCTGACCCAACTGCAACGTCCGGACGACTACACCGTTCGCGGCATAGATCGTGATCCGCACATCCGTATCCGTCGCCAACTCGT
>VXPE01000092.1 GCA_009839745.1 Candidatus Poribacteria bacterium | reverse complement strand
CGAGAGGGTATCGCTTACCTTCAAAGTCTTTTAGCGTTGCTGATTCCGGAGGAGACAAGACTGCTTCCGAACTATCCGAATCCGTTCAATCCAGAGACATGGATACCGTATCAACTCTCGGAACCTGCGGGGGTTACAGTGCGTATCTATTCAGTAAATGGAGTATTGGTTCGGACACTGGTGTTGGGACATATACCTGCTGGGATCTATCAAAGTCGTAACCGCGCAGCGTATTGGAATGGTAGAAATGAGATAGGCGAACCCGTGGCGAGTGGTCTGTATTTCTATACACTCACCGCAGGCGACTTTACCGCAACGCGCAAAATGTTGATACGGAAGTAAGCCATTTTTGAGAAATGTGCGATCACCCGATGAAGCAAGAATCCATCTATGAATATAAACATTTAAGATGACGTGAATTTGATAAAAGAGGACTGTCGGGTTTCGCTTTCGCCCTACCCGACCTACGCATTTATTTTCAAATTCAGGTTAAGATAAATTCTATCAGATAGAGCAGATTTTACCAAGTACAGGAGTGTGACTTAACGTGCAACTCATCAATAAAGAGAGCATCCTCGCGATGACACACTTATGGGAAGGCGACCGATTCCCCGATGGACGGCCCCGCGTCTCGGACGACATCCTTCAGCGGATGAAGGCGATCAGTATCGAGCAGGCGTGGGGTGTCCTACATGGCAACGACTATAAGTTTCAATTCGCTGGCGATTGGATGAATCTTCATCCAGATCGGATTCTTGTCGGTAGAGCGGTGACATGCGCCTTTGTGCCGATCCGTCCTGACTTCAACGACGCTATCTCTGCACAAGGCGAAAAAGAGGGACGCGATGGCGGCCAAAACTCATGGGTGATTGACACGCTTGTTCGCGATGATGTCATCGTTGTTGATCTCTTCGGCAAAGTGAAGGACGGGACTTTTGCCGGGGACAATCTCGGCAATTCCATCTATGCGAAGACCGGGACAGGCATGGTCATTGAGGGTGGTATCCGGGATCTGGACGGTATCTACGAATTACCGGATTTTGCGACGTTCGTGCGGGGTGTAGATCCAACAGGCATTGCGAACGTCACACTCACGGGTATTAACATCCCCGTCCGTATTGCGGAGGCGACGGTTTTACCGGGGGATGTGGTGTTAGGTCGGCGTGGTGGAGTCATTTTTATTCCGCCGCACTTCGCGCAACAGGTCGTCGAGCAAGGTGAAGAAGTGGCACTCCGCGATCGGTTCGGGCATCAACGTCTCCGTGAAGGTGTCTACACACCAGGCGAAATAGATCGAAAATGGTCGGAGGAGATTGAGGCGGACTTCGCGAAATGGCGTGAGGATCAGGAATAGAGATGTCTGAATCTCGGATTGTCGCGGATGACACGGATTTCGCGGATTTTGGAGGACGCGAGGAGCGATGTTCAATAGGGAACTCTTCCGTCAAATTGTTCCTATGTGACACCTAAGGGGCATATAAAGCGGTAAAACGCCCAAACCGAACTGTGTTGAGCGAAGTACTTGATGAATTTCGAGATGCGATGCGTCTTTTCATTGCCCGTGGCATGAGACGTATCAGACGGAAACCCATCGAAAAAGTGATTTATGATGCCTTGCCACCGAATCGGGCGAACCAGTTTCAAATAAACCTACGAAATGTTGGTTCTCTTAGAAGTGCAATTGACATTGGGGATTTCCCGGATATTATCAGCAAAAACTATCAGAGTGATGCTCCGTTAGCGGATAAACTCTAAAAAAATATAGACGTTCTTTGGGCACAACCTAACAGGTTATGCCACAAAAGAGCGACCTGCGTAAGTCCTATTTGATAAAAGTAGGATGTCTAACGTTCGCGCCTTGCATAGCCCGGCCGGAAGTCGTTGATGAACCGCGTCAACCCTTCGCCTTCTTTCGCCAATGCTTTCATCTCCTCAATATCGTCCTCGCCTGCACTGTCGTAGGTGTACAGATAGATACCCCCACTCGTGAACCGGATTTTGATGAAATCAGGACCCTCTTCGTAAGCAGCGATCCCAGAGTTCCCGTGACGGTTTCCATAACGTTTCATGTTCTGTCTCCTTTGTGAATTTAGAACTTCCGCAATGCGTAATAAATTGTGCGACTACAAACTACACCGTTTTTAAGTCCTATCCTTTTTGCGGCAATGATAACACATCTGTTGAGAAAATTTCAAGTGCATCTTTGTTTTGAGATTTTGAGAAATCCCGTTGACATTTTTCTCACCTTCGCGTATTATATAAATATGGCGCATTTTGATGAACTCTTCAAGCACTTGGCGGGGTACGCCCCCGATCAACTCGCAGCGTTAGCATTAAATACACCGCACGTGGAAGTTGGTCCCCCTCTGAACACAGAGCAAGCCACGGTGAAAGTCCATCACAGCGATTTGACGTTTCATATCCGGCTCCCTGATAAAAGCGAGGATGCGATCTTGCATATAGAGGCACAAACCGACGAGAGTCGAGAGAAACCGATGCCCCTGCGGATGTTGGCATATGCAAGTTTTCTCGTCCATCAGCATGAGAAGCCTGTCTATTCCACAGTTTTCTATCTCCGTCCACCGGCAGGACAAACAGACCCAGGGACCTACGAGTATGGAGACGAGACGACTGGTGGCTTGCGATTCAAGTATAATGTGATGCGGGTGTATGCGTTGGAAGGCGAATCGTTTTTGAACCCCGAGGCTCTTGGATTGCTACCTTTCACACCACTCATGCGGCCCCCTGTGGATATGACGGCTGAAGCCTGGGTCGAGATCTGTATAGAGACGACAAAATCCGTTCCGGTAGACAAAGCGACACGGGGCACCTTATTGTATGCCCTTTCTGTTTTCGGAGGGTTAGTCCATCCGCCTGAACTTTTTCAGAACCCAACATTGGAGGCACTTATGCAAGAATCCCCTGTTTACGAACGCATCATACAACGCGGCATTGAGCAAGGCATTGAGCAAGGCACGCGCGCGACAGCCATCAAAAATATCCTCTCCGTGCTGAAAACGCGTTTCCCGGGACGCGAGGATCCGAGTGTGCAACAGACGCTCGAAGTCATCGACGACCTGGATCGCCTCGACGCACTGCATCTCACGGCGTTGAAGATAGCGACTTTTGAGGACTTCCTCCAAACTTTGAAGGCTTAGACTATCTCCGACGATTGTGGATCAGTCTGAATCAACCAGATGAAACGCAGGTTTAAAACAGAGAGCGATTATCATCAGCGGCTTTCAGCCTTGCGGATTCTGATGGGAAAAGTGCCTTCAGAAGATAAGTCCAAATCCGATTGACAACATGCCCAAGTCGTTTATTTTTTTCTCCCAAAAACTTTACGCACCCTTCAGTATTCAGATTGACGACCCCGCAGACTTCTACTAAAATTAAGAGAAACCCACAGACATGGAGAGACGTATGAAACCTCTTAACGACTTCGCAGAGAAACAACGAAAATATATGCCGACTGTCCCAAAACCCACCGGGAAACCCACTGTTTACATACCAGGCTACCCGTATGAGGACGAGGAACCTATGCCCGCAACCGGATTCCACGGAGAACAGATCAATATCTTGTATGAACAACTCTCGAGTTATTTCGCAACGCAACCCGACATCTATATCGGCGTTGACAACTTCATCTATTATCGTGAAGGCGATACCACGAAGAACGTCGCCCCCGATATCTATGTCGTTTTAAGTGCAGCGAAATTCCCACTTCGCAGGAGTTTCTACACGTGGACAGAAGGTGCGGTGCCTACGGTGCTTTTTGAGTTTCTGTCGGATTCGACAGCTGATGAGGATCGCGAGGCCAAGGTAGGGGTCTACCTGCGGGATATCGGGGCACAAGAGTATTTCATCCATCAACCCGAGATGGAGAAACCCGCGGAGTTCCGTGGATGGCGGCGTGAGGTATCAGGTGATATTGTTGAGATGCTTCCGGATGCGGATGGAGGCTTATTCAGCGAGTCCTTAAACTTGTCGTTCCGGTGGACGGATCAACATCATAGCCATGTCCGGTTGTTACGTCCGTATCTGCCGGATGGCACTCCGATCACGACTGCTACAGAGGAACGTAGCCTTCACGCTGCAGCAAAAAAGCGTGTGGAAACAGCGGAATTCCGTGCCGAAGCAGCAGAAGTCCGTGCGGAAACAGAAGCGCATCGGCGGGAGGCATTAGAACGTGAATTAGAACAACTCCGCCGTCGACTCGAAGACCGATAACAGAGAAAACACACCATTGGTTCGGGCATCAACGGTTACGCGAAGGCGTGTATACGCCAGGGGAAATCGACCAAAAATGGTCGGAGGCGATCAAGGCGGACTTTGCAAAATGGCGTGAGGATCAGGAATAGAGATGTCTGAATCGCGGATTGTCGCGGATGACACGGATTTCGCGGATTTTAGAGGATGCGGAGAGCGGTGTTCAATAGGGAACTTTTCCGCTAAATTGTTCTTATGTGCCCCCCAAGGAGGATATAAAGTGGTAAAACGCCCAAATCAAGCTGTGCTGATCGAGGCACTTGATGAATTCCGAGATGCCATGCGTCTTTTCATTGTCCGCATCATGAGACGTATCTGGGGAAAAACCATCAAAAATGCAATTTATGAGTCTTTGTCCTCACAACAAGCGAGCGACTTTAAAACAAACCTACACAATAATGACGGCAGTATTGAAAGTGCGCTTGACATTCGGGACTTTCCGGATATTATAATCGAAAATTGGCAGCACGTTTTCCGCTTGCGGTTTCGGGGTGATAAACGGGCGCATGTGAAAAGTCTGCTCTATATTATCAAACACGCCCGGGACCAAGTCTCACATCCACCACTGGATACGGATTTAGATACTGAATATACGCGTGTTGTCCTGTACCATATTATAGAGGTCCTCGACAAAATCGACGCGATTGAAGCGAAAGCGAGCGTTGAAAGGCTGCGCGATATAATGAGGAGGGACCAGGCCTTAGCGTTTCTGAAGAATACCGGCAGGCCCCTGAAACAGAAGCCTGAACAGTCTCAGACTGACGTGCCACCCCACCCCCTTCCAGAAGACCCTCTACATTTCTGATATTCATTGTAGCGATGCCGGATGGTGAAAGGATCGAGCGGGATACGATATCGAAGACCTTCGTTGCGGTCATTGAGAAGTTAGGGATAGAGAAGGTGAGAGCTTGTAATATCGAGCGTTTTTATGTGTCAATCGTTGATACGGTGAAACACCCGAAGCATACACAAGTCGAATCGGGTCCTTATTACATCCTGACAGCACAAGATAGCCAAGATAAAAGACGGGATCTCCTGAAGATTGCCGATGCCTTGGGGGTCGAACTGAAAATAGAGATGCCTCCGAGAAATGAGGTTTTGTAGTTCAGTAGTGCAAGGCACAAGGAATGTTTTGAATTCATAGCACTTCAATCAGAATCAAATTTATAGAAAACATGCGTTGTTGATTTTATTAAGGAGACTTTTTTGAACACTTTTTTGGTTGAATATGTAGTTGGGCAAGTTCTTATATTCGTCAGTGCAGTTATCTTCTTGCAGCGGCAAAAAAGTTGGTATACACATACCAATACGTGTGCTTCAATTGTAACTGTTGTGGGGGTCTTTGGAACTTTTCTCGGAATTTATATGGGACTTCAAGATTTTCACCCGGACCCGGATAAAATGCAAAAAGGTATTGAGGGATTGTTGCAAGGACTTAGGCATGCGTTTCTTACCTCTCTTGTGGGTATTGGATCAGCGATTGCCCTAAAAACAATTGCACTATATCAGATGCGTAATGCCAACGAGGATCCGGGCATAAAAGCGATTGCTAAAACAGACGACATCCTTAACAATATAAAAACTGCCCTACGTTGTGTTTACATTCCATCATAAAAATCGTCCGGAAGTCAGTGCCTATCAGAATTTACGTCTATAGATCAAATGGATATTGCAGAACTATGGAAGCCTTGCCATGACTGGATCCGGAGCCACAATGTAAACACTACCTAAGCAGTACAAATGGTGGGACAGTGTTTACCGAATTGCAAGCCCTGCAAAAAAACATTGAGTCCAGTAACATCCAGTTGGTGCAAGAAATTAGTGCCTTTTCAGATAGGATTGCTGAAAAATGTTCTCTCCTATTAGTAGAAGCACTAAAAGAGGTCGTCCGGGATTACAACATGAAAATTAACGAGCAATTTGGCGAAAACTTCGTTCAATTCAACGAGGGTGTTCGCGAAATGAATAGATGGCAGGAACAATACCGTCAGCAAATGGATGAACTCGCCACTGAATTTCGTATTGCGGCGGAGAGTATTCAACACTCTCGTGGAGCATTGGTTTCAATGGCTGAATCGCTAATGACAATTGAAGATCAAAGCGAAACTCTTGTTTCTATTGCTGAAACACTAGATCCACTCCTCCATAGCTTAAACAATCAATTGGATGCTTTCCGCCAACTGCGCCAGCAAGCCATTGATACTTTTCCACATATTGAGGACCGCTTAAATGAACTCACTACAGGATTCTCAAATACGGTTCAGAAAGCACTTGACGATTCCGGCGAAAGTATGAGGTTACAACGCTCAGCGTTGACGACTCATGTCAGGGAAATTCGGGAAACAGTGGAAACTGTGACGCTAGAACTCACCGAAATC